>DATIEE010000014.1 GCA_035455925.1 Candidatus Babeliales bacterium | reverse complement strand
TAGATAATAAAGACCCACATTATATATATTATATTGAAAAAATACAAGAAATACCTCTTAGTAAAAATTATAATAATGATGATACTGCTAAAAACAATAATTCAGTTGATTCTAATAAATCTACACTCAATACTCATTATTACCCGTTATATTATGCTTTAATTGGTTGTGGGATAATTATATCTTGCGTGAGTTTGATGTTATGTTTTTCTCAAATTTATCAAACAACTATTTAAAAAAAAATAATTAAACCCGGGTAAATCGAGGCACAAAAACACCTTCAACTTCTACTTCTTCCAAAAACATGTCCAATGGTCTATGCCAGATTTTACTAATACTATTTTCATAAAGTGCTTCATAAACAACATACCACTTCAACTCCTCTGTACAACGTGAGATAGCAATAATACGATAGTCTTTGTTTTTATAATGCCGCCAAACATCACCTGGTGTTATTTGATCAATCAGCTGTTGCATCATTATCTCCAATAATAATAAAAAATTAATGTATTTTTTAAGGTGTTTATATCCATATATCGTACTCGGGAACTAACAAAAACGACACAATACTTTGCAGTAATAAGGCTGATTGTGTTTTTCTTCTATTTTCAAATAAATATAGGTTTTTATATAAAATATTTTTAGCAAGATCTACTTTTGTTCAAAAACAGTATATCATATAAAGGATTATGCTTCACCCTTAAAAATTTCTACATTTTATAGTTGACGCTATTATAAAAAATATAATTATCCTAAAATAAATATAATAATAATTATAATATGAATATTGTCTTATGAATAAATTAAAAATAATATTTTTCTTTTTAACCTATCTACAAAACCATGTACTACTTTTTTCTGCACAACTACCCGATGTTTCGTCAAAACAGTTAAAAAATATAAATAGCAATCAAAACGAATCCTTGATCTATCATGTAAAATGCAATAATAGTGATACAGTTACATATTTATTATATACAGGCTCAAATGTTAATGAACAAGACATTGATGGCAATATGGCTCTTATGTATACCAAGAATATCGATATGATCTCACTACTTATCAAAAATAAAATAAATATAAATATAACAAATAATGCTGGTGAAACACCTTTGATATATCATCTTAAAAAAGGAAGCAACGAAAACCTCATTAGATCATTACTAACAAAAGAAACAAATATAGCAATACAAGATAAAGATGGCAATACAGCTCTTATGTACACTCAAGATAAAGAAATCTTTGCCTCGCTTATCACTCGGTGTCACTTCAATTCAAGTTATGAAAACAAACAAATAACTCTCAATAAGATAAACAACAAACAAAAAACCGCTTTAATGCATTATGTAAAAGAGAATAATGAAGAAATTGTCTCATTGCTACTTGAACATAATGCTGACCCCACTATCCAAAATAGTAAGGGTAAAACAGCTGTTAGTTATGTTAAAAATCCAAAGATCTTTTTGTTATTCATTAACTCTATAAACAATATAAATACAAATGACAATAAGAATAAAAATTCTATTTCTTATTGTATTAAAAACAATACCGATAAGGATATACTTTCATTATTACTTATATATGCTCACAATGAATCTATTATTTTATCGCTTCTCACGCGCGGGGCAGATATAAATAAAACAAATAATGCTGGTGAAACACCTTTAATGCATCATGTACATTCTAACAATGAAAAAATTGTTACACTACTACTCAATGAAAAAGCTGATGTTAACATGCAAGATAAATATGGCAACACAGCTCTTATGTACGCTCAAAATGAATCTATGATCTCGCTACTTCTCAATCATGGAGCGAATATAAATATAAGAAATAATATTCAAGCAACACCTTTAATATTATTTGTATGTTATAACAATGAAAAGATTGTTACATTACTACTCAATGAAAAAGCTGCTATTAACATGCAAGATAAAGATGGCAACACAGCTCTTATGTACGCTAAAAATGAATCTATGATCTCACTACTTCTCAATCATGGAGCAGATATAAATATAAGAAATAATATGGGTACAACACCTTTACTACATCATGTAAATTCTAACAATGAAAAGATTGTTACACTTCTACTTAATAATGAAAATATTAATGTTAATATAAAAGATGAAAATCATGACACAGCGCTTATGTATGCGATAAAAAGTGAAAAAGAAGATATTATCCTCTTATTGCTTCCAAAGGCTGATCTAAATATACAAGACAAAAATGGTAATACGGCACTTATGCTTGCAGCAAATAAAAAATATTACAGAGATGAAGATAAACAAATAGAGATTATTAAATTGTTCCTAAAATATAAAGCAGATACAACTATAAAAAACAATGAAAATGAAACAGCCTATGACATTATTCAGCAATCATATAATTATTCTTTTGGTATGGATAAAGAAACAGCAAGAAAGTTGCTGGTAGATCAACCTAATAAAGAAAGAGCAAGAAAGTTGCTGGTAGATCAATCTAATGACAATAAAATTATTATACCATATATCTTAAAATACACAGGCAGTATTATATCATTCATTATCGCATATTTAGCATTAAAATATTGCTGATAGTTTTATCCATATCTTCCATAATTGTAAAAAAGAATTATGAAATGGAACATCAACAGACCAACCTGTACCTAAAATAGTATCAGCTACATTTCCTTTATTAATCCATCCAATACTCATAAATGCTCGTTGAGTAAATCCTCCAAAACTTTCACCCGATTGTGGATTAAAATCACTTTTATTAATCGGTACAAAATCATCGTCATCATCTGCTTGAAATGCAATAGTACTTTTACTCGCCGTTTTACCAGGAGCACTTCCTGCAATACCAAAAACCTCTGTAAACGGTTGATCAAGATTAGTTCTTTCGTTTCCATGTCCCCAAATACCATAACCGATTTCTGCCTCAAACTGATGAGTGTTTAGTCGCCATCCAAGAGCAAAATCAACGACATTGAATGGCTTAGCGGTAATTTTTTGTGTTAAGAAATTAACACCAGGTAAATTGGTAGTTAGCGGAATGGTTGTTTCGTCAGAATTTTTTTTGTTAACAAGAAGAAATTTACTCCACTGTTTGCCAAATAAATCGTAAGTTCTATATTGTTTGTTTCTGATTAAGATAACTGATTCAAGATCAAGAAAAAAACACCACGCATAATCAGTAAGAACACGGTTTAGTGGTGCTTGTATATTAATTCCTGCGCCAATTCCTAAATGATGGTTATTTCCATTGACCGCTTGGAACATTGTTTTACCATTTTGTTTATTACCAGTAGGAATAGCAAGAACTGTATAATAATTAAGTTGAAAATATTCCTCGGATATATATGATGTACCAATTTTTAATCGTATTTCTGCTACCCCAATACGTTTTTTTTTATTACTTATTCGACTAAAACACCAAGTTGGTTGATTAAATGCCTCTATTATATTGTGGGGAAAAGAACTTCCTTCATTGATAACATCTGTTTGTGTAAGATTTATACTGTTATGTGTTTCAGAAATTGGCATAAAAACAGTAATGTACATATCTCGTAAAAAAGGAATATCAAACCATTGCAGATCTTGATGATATTCAAACATACATCCTTTTTGTTGTTGCTTTGGATTTATAGACAGTATACCTCGAAAGTTGCTTGGCAAATTTATCCATTCGGCGCGTATATCTCTTATTTCTTTATCGGCAGTATTGCTGTCACCAGATACAAGAAGTTCAGTTTTGTTATTCATGAGAAAATATCGTGCATTTTTATTGAGAGGTTTAGACTGCTGAAAAAATGGAATCGCTTGTAATCCCGCCTTGAATGGATGTGATTTATTATATGCAACATCATGCCATAATGATTGCTCCATAACAACATCATAATACCCTGGTTTAGTATACATAAATGAATGCGCTGTTACTTCACGCTTAGCCTGTATGCCTGGCGTTAAAATAAAAATAGACAAAAGCGCGATATATTTTTTCATGCACAATATCCTTTTTTGTCTCTAGCTTAGGACAGGATTAGGATAAATTCAAGAGCATATCGTGTTAGATCGTTTTTGATAACAATTGATCTAAAAGTATAATACTTGATTTAAGATCAACATTATCATATACAATAGCGGAAATTGCGTGAGTAAGGGCTATTCCTTCAGCAAGAGAACGTTGAAAAATATTACGTCCAGTTGCTGTTCCTAAGGCATCACCAATATGAATTTGATCATATAAATGAGCAAGAAATTCGTGTGTTCCAATCATTGAGCCTCCTGAGCAAATAATTTTCGTGTTTCCCGCTGCAGCAGAAGCAATTTTCAACGCCTGAGCACTTGTTAATATTTCTGTACTTTCTGGAGCCTTAATTTTTGCAAAATCAGCACCTAATGATACTGCAACACCAGCAGCTCCTGCAATAAGATTAGCATTATTTTCATTACAGATTGTTTTACCACGCGGATAAACCCAGACAATAGCAACCAATCCTTCACTATGCGCTTGCATAATGGTATGAGCTGCCTGAGAAAGATGTTGCGATTCGTATTCATTACCAAGATAAATAGTAATACCAATACCAGCAATAGTAATTTTGTTATTATTATTTTGTAAAGAAATAACATCATTAACCGTCCACATAAGAGCATCATGTGGGTCTCGTTGTTCATGTGATACAATATTTGTGGTTCCGTTGAGTTTTGCGATATAATTTATAGTTGTATACTGTTTTGCATATCGCGCAATGAGCCCAAGATGTGTTGCCATTGCACCAATGTTTCCTTGGGAAGCAATGCGAAAAAAATGTTCAGGGTGGAGAGCTTGTGTATTAATTTCTGGCCCGTAGAAATCATTGTTAAGATGCTCTATTTTATGATCACATGAAAATAAAAATAGACGATCAGTTTGACGGGTAATGGTAGTATAGTTTTTTATAAATATATCATGTTTTTTTTCTGGAACATCAGCTGGAATAAAACAAGAATTTGAATTGTTCATTATTGTCTCCTTAAGAAATTACTTCATCATGAATAAGCATACGCTCTGCCACTGATTCAAACAAGGGTACAGCTACTGTTGAAGCATATATATCCTTTTGTTGTGAGTCTTTAACAAATGTTACAATTACGCGTTGATAGTCATCTTTTTCAATGATTCCTGCACAGGAATAAATATTTTTTTCAGTGCTATACTTACCATCAATGAGCATATTTGCTGTACCTGTTTTACTCATAATGCGGTATCCTTTAATTGCAGCCTTTTGTGCCGTACCATACAATGTAGTCTTTTCTAATATATTTTTAACCGCAGCTAATGTTGTGTCTGAATAAAGCTTTTTGCCTAGTAAAAAATTAGAACAAAGTAATGTTGGTGTAATTTTATATCCTGTTGCAATAATGCAAAAAGCACATGCAAGTTGAAGAATAGTAGCTGAAACTTCATAGCCATAGGAAAGTGAAATAATAGATTGCTTTGACCATTTTTCTGGTGGATTTAAAAATCCTGAATTTTCACCAGAAAATTTAATTCCTGTTTTACTTCCAAACCCTAATCGTTGGTAATGATCATACAATTTAGTCCCTAATCGCTTTGCAACACTAGCAATACCGATATTATTTGATAATGCAATAACATCAGTAAATGGAATAATACCGTGTGCTTTAACCGTATTAATAGTTCGCCCCTCTATTTGCGTTGTGAGACTACTTTTGCAATCAATTAACTCGTCAGGTGTTATAACTCCTTCTTCAAGTGCTGCAAGAGCAGCACAAACTTTCATGACGGACCCAAGCTCATGCGCATCGGTAATGATTTTATTTTTAAAATTTTCCATGTTTGCGATGGGTGAGTTATTAGGATTAAAATAAGGATATGAAAGCATTACAATTATTTCACCATTTTTTGGATTCATGATAAGAACTGCTGCTTCCTTAGCATTAAATTTTTCCACTGTTGCTTCTACTGCTTCTTGTGCTAAAAATTGCAAATCTGCATCAATAGTAAGTTGCAATGGATTGCTATCATTTCCCTGCACCGTTGTTTCTTTTTTAAAATAAAAATATCCAGAGCGCGCATCTTTTTCCAAGTGACAGGTAGTTGGTTTACCCGCAAGCATACTATCGTATAAAAGTTCAATACCAAGTAATCCCTTATTATCAACATTAGTTAATCCAATCATAGGACTTGCTGATGGCAAAGGATAATAGCGTCCTGCTTCTGAAAGTAGAAAAATATCAGGATTATTCTCCGTTGTTATTATTTCAATTTCTTGTAAGGACAGCCTACGCTTGATAAACATAAATGATTTATTTTTATTATGTTCAAATCGTTTCATTGCACAAGGGAAATGTGTATCTAAAAAATGCAGCGTTTTTTGTTTATTGGTTAATTGAGTTGGTAGGATGAAAGCAGCAAGGTAATCTTTATTCATTGCAAGATAATTACGACCAGTTCTGTCATAAATTACTCCTCGCGGAGGTGTTTGGGTAATGGTAACATGATACTGTTGTTTAGCAAGTTTTTTATAATAATCATGATGTTTTATTTGAATGACATATAAATTAATACTAATCAATAGGTATGCTAGTATAAAGAGAAAAAAGATAACTGTTGAGCGAGCTTTAAAATTTTGTATCATTACCCGTTCATAATTTTTTTACTTGACTAAGTACATAAGGGTGCATTTTAAGTTTATTTTGAGCATATTTTTTAATACTTTCACGATCTTTTAATACGTATAATTCCTGCGTTAAGGTTTGCTGTTTTTCAGTAAGTAAGGTTATCTGTTTTTCGCATTGTTGGTGATTATAGCTATTTTTTATAAATAGAGTGTGTTTATGTACCTGTAAAAAGATAAATAAAATATGCACAGCTATAAAGAAACTAATAAAATAATTTTTTTTCATATGCTTCCCAATTTACTCGTAGCTTAATTGGGAAATATATTAAGAATCAATTGTTGAGAAAAATAAATGAGCAAGATCTTACATTATTTTATAAGATCTTGCTCCGTTAATTCTGTTTTTTATAAGAAGTTTAATGAGAGGAATTATACTCACGTAGTTCTTGTTCTATATCTTTTAACGAATCAATATCATTAAAACGAGTAGCCTCTCTAATATCACTTAGCAATATCCATATCTTTTTTATTTTACTCTCATCTATCTTAATAGATTTAATATACTCGTTATATATTTTTTGAGCGTCGTCACAAGCTTTTTTTGTATCTTTACAGTCATCTGTAAAGGATTGCCAAAAATGTAACGATTGGCGTTCCTCAATTTTTTTATCAAGACAAAGAATATATTTATTGTATAAGTTTTTATAATTATTTTCTATTTGATAACCATTAAGTTCTTTCTTTTTTCTTCGTAATGCTTTCTCAAGATTAAAGTTTTTTTCCTCGGCTTTTCGGTATTCCTCTTCTATGCTTTTTAGAATTAAATCCATATCTTCTGTATTTTCTGTAATATTGTTGTTTGTTAATATTTCATTGCAGAATATAATAGCAACTAATACAAAAGAAAAAAATGATATTTGCTTGGTAGTCATGAGTTAATCCTTACTATTATTTATTGAATACGATATCTTCTTAGATATTAGATACAAGAATGCCCCCAAATAGAATTTATGTCAAATAGGCTACAAAGGGTTTTTAATCAATTTAATTCTATAGATAACCTTATTTGTCAGATAATTCGTAGTGCATTGATGTAAAACGGTAAATAAAGTAGTATATAATAAAGTATTTACAAAAGGATTATTATGATTCCACGCATCAAAGGTACTCAAGATTTTATAGATTGTACCTTATTCAACTTCATTATTGATACGGTAAAAAAACATCTTATTAATTACCATTTTACTGAAATTCAAACGCCAATTTTAGAATCAGTTGATTTATTTCATCGATCATTGGGTCTTGAAACTGATGTGGTTTCTAAAGAAATGTTTTTGATAGAATCACGTCATAAAAATAGCGAAGATCGTATCTGTTTGCGTCCAGAAGGAACTGCACCAACTGTTAGAGCTTTTAATGAACATCATATTGATATAACTCCCTGGAAAGTATTTTCATATGGACCTATGTTTCGGTATGAGCGACCACAAAAAGGGAGATTTCGACAGTTTCATCAAGTTACTATGGAAATAATTGGATCAGGGGCAATTTCAGAAGATGTGCAATTTATTGCCATGTTAGATTGTTTTTTTCATGAAATTTTAAAAATAAATGATTACGCACTTATTATTAACTTTTTAGGTTGTGCACAAGATCGTGAAAACTACCTTATTATACTAAAAAATTTTATGGATAAAAGCACTATTGAAGAAAACATATGCGAGCAATGTAAAGAAAGAAAAGAGCGCAATATCATGCGCATTTTTGATTGTAAAAATTCTACATGCCAAGAAATATATCGTACAGCTCCTTATATTGCTGATGCTATGTGTAATTGTTGCATACAAGAATGGCAAGAATTACAAAAGCAATTATGTGCATTGTCTATTTCTTATACATATCAACCAACATTAGTGCGTGGCCTTGATTATTATAATAAAACAGTATTTGAATTCGTTAGTAAAAACATTGGCGGACAAGATACCTTTTGCGGCGGTGGGCGTTATAATCAACTCGTTAAACAACTCGGCGGCAGTCAGGATAAACCTGCTATTGGTGCTGCATTTGGTATTGAACGACTTATGTTACTCCTTGAACCAGTCCGTGATAATCTCGACATTCCACAACCGCCGGTTTTGCATATAATCATTCCCATATCGCCCGCGCAACATACATCAGCATTGTTACTTGCTCATCAATTACATGCGCATAACCTATGCATTGATGTTTTATTTGAAGGTTCTATGAAAAGTATGATGCGTAAAGTAAATAAATCTGGAGCAGCTTATGCTCTTATCATTGGTGAAATTGAAGAGCAAAACTGTACTGTTGCTGTTAAAAATATGGTAACGGGAGTTGAAACATCTATTCCACGCAATGATCTTGTTGCAACATTATGCACGATACGCAATTAAAAATTATTTGCATATAATACAGCAAACGCAACCCCGATTTTTGCATTAATGTTTCAGATAGATTATTTAATAATTTCTATCTATAATTCTAATTTTCAATTATATACACTCGATTACCCTATTGAGGTTTTTTGCATACCTCAATCCCGCATAAGCAGAGCAAATGTCATCTGAATTACCAGAAGTTTTTGAGTATGAAAAATTAACAAAAATAGCGTAATGAACTAGAACAAACTCAATCAAATATCTTCTTTATAACTAGTTTTTACAAAATGTATTAATAGTTTTTTATTGTATGTTTGCAGTTTCTTTTAATTCGGTTAGTTGACCAAACATGATATAACCAAATGCAATAGCGATATCACGTAAAATTATGTCGTACATATTGGGAATCATCCATAAATTTATGATAATAACCATAATCCATGCAGCAACAATATAAGCGCCATAACGAGGTAGTTTAGTAAGTATAAGTAATCCAGCTATAATTTCGATTATACCAACAGCGGGGACAAGATAAGTAATAGGAATAATTGATGCAGCAAAAGAGCTAACATATATATTCCAATTAACGATTAAGAAAAAGAATTTATCAACACCTATTAATATTGGAACAAGTCCATAAACATATTTTGAAACGGTCCATATCATATTTAATTTATTTTCATTAACCATCATCATAACGTAAAACTCCTTTTTTACTTTGACATCTTTTTATTATCTCAGGCATAGCATATTCTAAAAGCAATGTGTAGCAAAAAATAAAGAATCAATGTAATTGAGATTTTTTACCGCTTATTGCTAATATTTTTGCTCGATTTATACTAATAAAATAACTATATAAGGAAAAATATGCAGATCGTATGTGAAAAAGTAACTCTTGACGAATTAAAAAAAATGTCAGAAAAAATGTATAATAGGATTGTCAAAGCTGTTGTTGATGTGGAAAAAGGAATTATGGTTATTGACATGGAAATGCATGCAGATGGTGAGATGTTTATGTTAGAAAATGAATCTATGCAGGAAAATTTATGGGGAATTAATATTCACCCTGAATTGGAAGGAGATATGTTTATTGAGTTTGATTCTGTAATAAATATTAGACCTTCGCAAGAAAATCGCACACGTGGTGTAGATAACACAATACTTCAAAATAAAATTAAAAAACTTGTTGCTCGTTTGGTGGTTAAATAAATGAAAAGCCTTGCAGAAGGTCGTTGGTTTGAACTGTCATTAGTAGAACAAATGGCTAATGTTGGTTGTGATATAGATCGGGCAATTCGATGGAAAAATAGAGGTGATCTATTATACAGTAATGATGCACTAAAAAG
>DATIEE010000013.1 GCA_035455925.1 Candidatus Babeliales bacterium | reverse complement strand
AATAACCAGATAAAATTACCAACGAGGAAGTTAATGACAATAACGGATAAAGCACTTTCACTGAATATGGCAAAAAAAATGGCTGATGCCGCTGAAGCTAAAGCAATAGAAAAGAATCTAAAAATTGTCGTCGCCATCATGGATAATCATGGAAATTTAAAATACTATAGACGCATGGATGGTAATGCCTTTATCAGCATCAGAATGGCACAACTAAAAGCTTCTACCTCAGCAAGTATGCCTATTTCCACAAAAGACCTTGCCGCGCGTAATGAGACTATGATTAATAAGCCATATCTTAGCGTTCCAAATATAGTATTGCTTGAAGGAGGTTTACCAATAATGACAAAAGATGGTCAACATATTGGCTCAATAGGCATAAGCGGAGCAACTCCGGAATTAGATGGAATCTGCGCACAAGCAGGATTAGATATACTATCAGATGACTTATCTTAATGACTAGCTTACTGAATGGTCTTAATTGGACAAAAAAATTCTTCTCATTAAAACTTACCGTGGCCATTATTTTAACAATAATCCCAGAAATAGGATTATCACATATGGAACCATTACAATTGCAACAACACTATCTAGATTTTGAATATTGTACACTTTGGGCTCAAACATGGTTTACCTCTCAAACAAAACATAAAACACCTATTATTTTTATCCACGGTGGACCTGGCTTAGAATCAGGGTATATAATTAATTTAAAGCAACTTGCATATAATCAACCATGTATTTTTTATGATCAATCTGGATGTGGTAAATCCTTACTTAAGGATGACATTTGCATACAATGGACACTGGAACATTATGTTGATGAATTTACAATACTAATTGATAGACTGAATCTTGATAAAATCATATTATTTGGTTATTCATGGGGTGCGGCAATTGCCACATCATACACATTAAAAAACGAATCACACGTAGAAAAATTAATACTTGCGAGCCCCTATATCAGCACACCTCATTTGATAGAAAACTATAAGCAATTAGCTCAAAGTAAAAATATATATGAAATTATACACACTAATGAATATAACGGAACCTTAGATAATCTAGAATATCAAACCGTTTGTTCCGTTTTTTTTAAAAATTTTATCTTTAGTAAAGATTCTTCTATTTTTAATACCCTCACTTTTAACAAAAAAATATCAAATGAGATGTGGGGACCCAATGAATTTTCAGCAACAGGAAATTTGATAAATCTCAATCTTATCCCCTTATTGCATACATTACAATTACCCGTGCTACTGACAGCAGGAAGATTAGATACAATGACACCAGAGTATATGCAACTATTACACAAAAAGATACCAAACAGCCGATTAATTATCTTTGAACATAGTACACATATGCCCCATAGAGAAGAAGAAGACGCATACTGTGCAGCTCTTTATAAAGAAATCTAAACTTTACTGTTTTTTTGAACATTAATAATAAAAAATCATATTATTAAAATTACCTATACTAAAAAAATAATTAAGTTTGCACTACTTGATCATCAAATAAAAATCCGCCAATTTGCGCTTCCCATATTTTTTTATAAAGACCATTTTGTTCAAGAAGTTCTTCATGAGAACCATCTTCAATATTGAATACATTTTTTAAGAATAGTCATATAAACAATATAACAATATCTTTTTTTTCATACACACCAATGAAAATTATTTAACCATATTTTTACCTAGTAAACCGCCATGTGTCTTTAATAGTTCGGAAATTTTGCTATTGTGCTGAGCCAAATCAAGAGGAGCTTTATTTTGCTTATTAATAGCATTAATATTAATTCCAGACATACACACTAATGCAGCAACAACTTCAGCGCTACCATGTTGTACAGCAATGTGTAAAAGAGAATCTCCATCCTTATTGCACACATTTATCATATTATCCAATTGATATTTTTTCATGAGCATAATAGCTTTTACATTGTTTTCTTTACATGCAAGAAAAAATAATGTTTTAATATTTTCTAAATGTTGTGACAAATCTGAATACCGAACAAAAAGATTAGCAACCTCCCAATGTCGATTCTGCAATGCAATAGCAAGAGGAGAATCTCCTTTGTTATTTACACAATTGACTTGAGCAGCGATTGCTTTTTGATCAAGAAGTATTTTACAAATACCTATATCGCCTAGGCTTGCAGCAATATGCAAAACATTATTGTTATTCCAATCTTCACATATATACATTGGATTAAAGCAATTACTATCAATGCATTTCTGTAAAGCTTTATAGTCTTTAGTATATATTGCAATAATAGAACCTGGTATTTCAGCGGCATTATTCACTCTACAATCCTTATCCGCTAAAATCTGCACCATCTGATAATCTTCATTGTGCAGCGCAATGGTTAAAGGGGAAAGCTTTAAAGGATTATCTGCATTAGGATTAACATTATATACACTGATCAACTCTTTTACTTTTGGATATGAACGTCTTTGTGTTGCCCACAACAATGCATATTCTTTTTGTTTGTCAGTAAAAAATGGCACAAGAAAATTATCATTTTTTAATTTTTTTGCGCAGCAATCAAAGATAAACTTATTACAACACGATATCTCTGCCGTTTTTCCTTGATCAATTATATCCTTAAAATTATATCCATACAAACAAGCAGTTATATTGAATGTCTTTTCTGTATTTTTATAGTTACTTCCTGTCGTATAATTTGTTACCCCAGAATCCATACCAAAAACAGTAGTCTCACAAAAAATAACTACACAAAAAATAATACGACAATATTTCTTCATAAAAAAAATCCTTTTATATATCACGTAGAACATTATTAATAATGATACGCAATATATCAAAAAAAATAGATACAACAAAGTTTCTTGTTTTTTATTTACTTATTAAATAGATGCATACTAATATAATTCAGCACTAATATAAATATTTATACAAAGAGTTATTCATGAAAAAATTACACATAATTATTATGCTATGCGATTATAAATCTTTCATCTCTCTATTCAATGAATATCATTCCACAAAAGTCACGCCATTTGTATACTATTCAGCAAATAACACCCTCAAAAAACATAACAAACGACACTAAAAATTCACTGAAAAACTTTATTGCAAACATTAGTAACATTACAGCAGCAGCCATTACAAAGAATCCTTTATTATTACTACCCCTATTTCCACAAGTTTCACATGAAATTAGTAAAAAAATACACCATTCTATAACTGAACAAAGAAATGAATGTCAACTTTATAAGGATCTTAAATATTTCATAAATATAATGCCTCAAACTATTGATCACATTAAAAATATGGAAAAAATAGATGAGAAAATACACCTATTAAAAAAGAAATATGACCCAGCTAACATGGAACGACTTGAACTTATAAAAATATTAGAAGCTTATAATAAAAAAATTAGTGAACTACAGAAAAGCTATGCTGACTCACATCGTTCTATTATTAAAGATATTACGCCTCTTTTTAAATCGTGTACCTCGGCAAACATAACACAAGCCTTAGAAAACAATACAAATAATCTTATAAAATTAAACTACACTGATCTTTATACACAATGTAATAGTATATTTTATTTACCACTTATTTTTGTACCTCTTTTGTTTAAAAGTAATGAAAGAGGTTTAGAAAATTTTATACAAGGAATGTTAACAGGAGTTTTAACATATGTTGAAGGCCTCTGTATATTTGCTTATATTAATAATATGCCATTTTCAGCTCAATCAGCTGTAGTCCTATCGCTTGTTTTAAGTACAATAGCTAATTATAATAATCATAAACTCACATCAGCATATAGAACAAAAATGAATCAGGAACGTAGTAATCTTGAATACATAATAAAAATATTAAAAATACAACAAAATAACATAACACCTGAAATCAAAGAATAACAAAAATCAATTAAATTTATATATTTTAATGTAATTTAAAAATCTTTTTATAGAAAAGTTATCGATGTAATGCAAAAATATTAACTTGAGATACGTAAGTCCTGATTGGACAAAAGTAATGAAATAAGGTAGATTAATTTGTGTTCGAATTTTCCGATCATTGAGCTATCTTTTTTTTAATATTTAACTAGAAGGGCTCAATTTTTTTTATAAGCCAACTAAAAAAGTAATTCTTACGATAACTTATTTTACCAATAAATCGATTAAATCATATTTATCGTAATTTTACGGAAGTCTTGTATAAAATGCGATCAAAAAAATATCAATTAATTTTTTCTAAAAACTGTTCACGATATTGTAATAAACAAAAGGTTTTCATGAGCACATATATACTGTTTAATTTTTTCATGACGATTATAACACTTACATTACCTTTATCATGTATGAATGAAGTTGGTGAACATAATGATCTCATTAAAGAAATCATCCTTTACAATGATATTACATTATTGAGCCACTCCGAATTATGCGCCTTGGCGTTGGTAGATAAAAGTTGGAATAATAAAATACAAAAAACTGCTATTGTAAGAAGAAAACATTTGGAAAATAATATTCCTAATTTCCCAATTACTTGGCATAAGTATGGCAGCGCCTATTCGTATTTGCAACGTGATATGCCATTAACAGCGTCGTATCCTTTGTATGAGAAACTTCGAAAAGGAATACATCTTAATTTAGTTTTTTTTAATGGCAATAATAATATAGATCAAAAATGCTTAGAAGGATTTCCTTCTTGGTATAAAGAAGGTCTGCCTGTTGAAGATATCAGCTTAACTTTTTTTAGCAAAAAAGAAGAGACTTGCTTGTATGCATATGGCTGGGTACCTGATACTGGTAAATTTAAAGAGATAATTAAGGAATCTATTGGTATTGTTGAATACTCTCTTGATACCAATGGCAAACAAAAACTATTAGAATGCTTTGTTGATGTTAACGGATCCACAAAGCTTCAAATATTAAAAGATTGTCCTGTATTACTGCAAGCTTTTTTCAACTCTAAATGCATTACAGAAAGTGAGTCAAAAAAAGTATATGGCGTTGAAGGACTAGAATTAGATGAAGATTATACTATAGAAGGAATTTTTCCTAATCAAAAAATAAAAGAAGAAATCATTAAGCGGTGTTTGGTTAGAAAAAATAACAGTTATATTCAAAAAATAAAAACACAACGCGCTAAGTTAAGAGTTAAATTAGCATCGCCGTCAATGGGTGAAGAAGAATTGTCTAATAATATACATGGTTTCCGATGGATTTATCAAGAAAAAAAATATTCAAAATATTATCTATTAAAAAATAAGACTTTTTATTATGACATTACACATCCTGAATTTCAAAAAAAAATAGATGGCTATTCTTTTTTAGGCATAACTATCTTATTGCCAAAAGCTTCATTTGAAGAAAAATCTCGATACATACAAACTCTGTTTACATTAGGCTTTGTACCAACAGAAGGAGATGAAGATCTTGCATATCTTGAAAAATGGGAAAGATTTTTTAGTAATAACATTAAATTTTTATATTGTGTAATGAATGATAAAAAAAACATTTTATCTCTATTACCAAAAGAATTGGTAATGTATATTTTTAAACTTATATTTGATACAGAAAAATCGCTCTTATATAAAAATCAAGACAGTAACAATATTGATACTATTGCAACACAGCTAAACCAATGTGTACATTGGGAGTTATGACAGAAATGAAGCACAAAGACAAATTCAAATTCGAAGTGCGAAATATTATAATTTATTTATACATTTTTCTTAAAGCATTATAAATATTATCATATGAATTGGTAGAAAATTGAGTTAAACCACTTGAACCAGTAGCATAAAGTCCAGAATTATGTACCTGTAAGTTTCGAATGAAAGATTTTATTGGCAAAGTTTCAATATCTCTGTGATTCTGTATATTATATAATTTTATTGAACAATCGAATGAGGCAGCATAAAGAATGTTATTTTGTATGGTTATAGCGGTAACCTCATCATCAATATAAAAACGCTGCACTTCTTTATTAGGATTACGAATATCCCATTCAGCAATACCATTTTTATTATTCAATCCTACATATATAGTTGTTGTTATATTTGGATCATTACAAAAACAAAAAAAATTGTTTATATTATTTAATAATATCTTTTTAAATGAACGTATATCTAATGTTAATAAGCATGAGTTCATATTCTCTCGATTAAAAGAATGTATATATAAAATATTATCTTTGAGATATGAATGAGACATGATGGTTGCATAGTAGTTATAACATTTTTTGAAGCATTGACCAACTGATATATCCCATAAGTTTATATTTTTATCTGATATGCTGCAAAGAATATTTTTTTCTGCAGACAACAAATCAACCACTTCTTTATGATCAAATGTGGCCATACATTTGTTATTATTGAGATTCCATAATTTAATTGTTTTATCTGCCGATCCCGATATTAATATTTCACTATTATTAACATTATGATTAATAAGAGCTTTAACAATATTGAAATGTCCTGATATATGCCCAATAGTTTGGCCTGATTGTGTATCTAATTTTATGATATTAAAATCATAATAATTAGAATAGACAAAAAAAACATGCTTTCCTTTATCATCTACTATTGCTGTTCTAATATCTTTATCATATAGCTGTTTTCGATTAAACCCGCCAGATAAGCCATGTCCTGCATATTGTTTTACAAATTCTTCTTTAAGATCATCATGAAAATCATACGGAATATTCTCATTTTTTAATAATTGATCTATGTGATCACAAGGGTGATTATTTCTATTATTACGAATAATATGTTGTTCAGCAATGCTTTTTAAGCTAGGAACAATGCATTTTTGTGACGTGTCAAATGAATCCATGGCTTTGATGAGTATATTAATCATCATTATTGATAATACAAGAAACAAAGATCTTTTATTCATACTGATTCCTTTAAAGTAAATTATTTATCTCTATGGTTTTTTAAAGCGTTATAAATATCATCATATGAATTAGTAGTTAATTTAATTAGACCATCTCCGCCTGCAGCATAAAGTCCAGAATTATGTATCTGTAAGTTCCAAATCCAAGCTTTTGTTGGCAAGGTTCCGATATCTGTGTGATTCTGTATATTGTATAATTTTATTGTTCCTTTGTATAATGTAGTTGCATAAAGAATGTTATTTTGTATTGTCATAGCGTTAGTATCATTCTTGTTATGGTAAAAGATATGCACTGGTACATCAGACTTACGCATATCCCATTCCTCAATACTGTTATTTTTTCCTACATATAAAGTAGCCTCTACATCAGGATGATTAACAAAACAATCAAAATCATTTATGTTTTCAAATTTAATATATTTAGATGAACGTATATCTACTCTTAATAAAAAATTTATATATTTTTCATCACTAAAGCCATTGCTTATCCCATATAAAATATTATTTTTGAGATGTGACTTTAAACATAAGATATTATAAGATTGAAAGCATTTGCCAGATGATATATCCCATAATTTTATATCGTTAAGTGATGTACTGCATACAATATTTTTTTCTGCACTTAACGAATAAACGCTTAAGCCATGATATAATGTTGTTATACATTTGTTATTATTGAGATTCCACAATTTAATTGTATCATCCGCTGATCCTGATATTAATAATTCATTATGACTAATAAGAGCGAAAATATTATTTGTATGTCCTTGTATATAGCCAACAATTGCGCCTGACTCTGTATCTAATTTTTCAATATTTGTACTGTGACGAGATACAAAAAAAACATGCTTTCCTTGATCATCCACTATTGCTGTTGAAATGCTTTTATTATATAGTTGTTTTTGGTTAAATCCTCCAGATAAACCATGGCCAGCATATTGTTTTACAAATTCTTCTTTAAGATCATCATGAAAATCATACGGAATATTCTCATTTTTTAACAATTGATCTATGTGATCACAAGGATGATTATTTCTATGATTACGAATAATATGTTGTTCAGCAATGCTTTTTAAACTAGGAACGATGCATTTTTGTGACGTTTCAAATGAGTCCATTGCTTTGATGAGTATGTTGATCATCATTATTGATAATACAAAGAATAAAGATCTTTTATGCATGAAAATTCCTTTAGAAAAAATACGTGGAGTAAATATATAATCTATTATTAATGAATTATATAAAATTAATATATTTTGTAAAAAAAATCAAAAAATATTTATCGCTTGAAAGAGATATGTAATATTATTTTGTTACAATTATAATAGTATATTTTTTGAAATACATCGTGACGTTTCATAACAGTTGTATGTGTTATAAATGTTTAGCAATAAATGACAGCCAGCTTAAAAGCCCTTTGTTGGTCTTATAAGTTTTATCAGTGATTATTCCAATCACATTCGTACTGAGCTTGTCGAAGCATACGAACTTAAAAAAAGAATAAACAATCAATTAAATTTATATATTTTAATTATGTATTAGGTCTATCTTGCGACTCTTTGTAGCAAAAAATTATTAGCTTTGCGCTACTTGATCATCAAATAAAAATCCGCCAATTTGTGCTTCCCATAATTTTTTATAAAGACCATTTTGTTCAAGAAGTTCTTCATGAGAACCATCTTCAATAATACTACCATTATCAAACACGAGGATACGATCCATCTGTAATAACGTAGAAAGGCGATGTGCTATGACTAATGTTGTTTTATGTTGCATCAACTCCCACAGACTCTCTTGAATCTGACTTTCCGTCACTGAATCCAGTTGACTCGTTGCTTCATCAAGGATTAAAATAGGTGCATTCTTTAAAATAGCACGTGCAATAGCAATGCGTTGCCGCTGGCCACCGGACAGACGTACGCCACGTTCACCAACCTGTGTATCATAACCACATGCTAACGTCACGATAAATTCATGAGCATATGCACGCTTTGCTGCGTTAATTACTTCTTGATGAGCTGCAGAACGTCGACCATACAAAATATTATCTAATAATGACCGATGAAATAAAGATGGATCTTGAGGAATCATGGTAATGGCATTGTGTAAGCTATCTTGTGTTACATGTCGTATATCCTGACCATCAATCATAATTCTTCCTGATGTAACATCAAACAATCGCAAAATTAAATTAACAAATGTAGATTTACCACTTCCCGAAAACCCGACTAAACCAACTTTTTGACCAGGTTGAATAATAACTGATTTATGCTCAAATAATGATTCTGCATCATGGTAGTGAAATTGAACATTATCAAAAACAATTTCACCTTTAGTTATAATAAGATCTTTGGCATCAACATCATCGCATATATCAATAGGTGTTTGAATTATGGCAAGGCCTTGAACAATACTACCCATTTTTTCCCAAAATTCACGCATATCTTTTGCAATATTCCAAAAATTTTCAATAATATGTAAGTTCAATGTAAGAACTAAAACAAAATCTCCTGGCGTAATCACTTTGTACACCAAACCATTAAGTAACCACCAACAACAAACTACTTGAAACAATAAAAATGATCCACCCTGAAATGCATGTAATTTTAAAAAAAACCAATCTCTTTTTTGTTCTTTCATAACAGAATCATTAGTAAAATGTGCTAAATAAGCATGTTCAAATTTTTTACCAGCAAAAAGACGAACACTTGCCATATTCATCAAAATATCAACAATCGAACCAGTTGCAGCTGCACGAGCATCAGCCACATCATAAGCCAAATATTGATTACGAAAAACTAAAACAATAGAAATTCCTAAAAAAAATATAACCCATATTCCTAAAGCTAGAGTAAATTTCATATGAATCTGCGATATATTATACAATGCAAATAATAGCATTAAAAAACATGCCATGAGACGATCAATAACTATGCGTAAAATATCAGGGATAGCAGTTGCAATATCAACAATACGTGTTGTTAAACTTCCTGCAAATTGATTTTGATAAAAAGAATGAGAATGCTCCATCATTCTATCCATGAGCGTACGAGTTATATAACGCTTTAAAGTTGGACGCAATTGAATAGTTATCCAATCATATACACGAAAAATAAGAATATAAATAAGTTCAGATATAAGATATAAACTTATTAAAGATGCAAGTTGCTGAAAAAGATATTCTTGATTATCACTCATTGCTACATTTAAAATAGTCTTAACCAGATATGGCTGCACATTAAGTAAGAAGGCCCATACCAAAGCAACAATAGCCATACCACCAATATATATCTTAAAAGGCCTTATGATCATAAAAATAAATGCCAATGCTCCTTGAGATTGCATAAAAAACGCTCCTTAACCTTTTCACGAGATGATATAAATCTTTTCGCTAATCATCCAAAAAAAACAAAAAAATGTCTATTACTAAGATCGTTATATAAACGTTTAACGCACATTAACTCTCATTAAAACGTATCTCTTATACACCGCACGTAAGTTTTTTTATATATTATGACACAAGTCTAAAAACATTCTTTGCACTACCTGATCGGGAAATCATATACAATAGCAGACTACAAAAAATAATTTTTATTCCCCAATCTATGTACCAAAATCTTTTTTCTCTACTAAGGATTAGATTAAAGTGATTTTTCCATGCTAGGATTGGTTCTGGTGAGTATTGCACCTTATAAAATCCTTTTAGGTCATTTTGCTCTAAGGGTAATAATGTATTTTTTTGTAAAATATCATTAATACATTTTATTTTCTGTGTATCGTTTTGGTTGAGCAAGTTAACATGCATAGGCGAGAATCCTGAATCGTGAGAAATTAAATATATATTTGATTCTGTTTCATTTTTTCTACAATAGTGTAAATAAGTATATAATGCTTCAGCATCTTTATATGACAATTGAGAATCGTTTATAGTATGTATAATAATAATAGGCAAAGTCTTTGGTAACGCATTAAGGTTAAATAGTGGTTGTTCTCCTGCAGGGCAATACCAGGGATATAAAAATTTTGCTAAATACGGTGAAAAATAATAACTTCCCGGAACAAAAGATAAGGGATTATTATACTCAATAGCACTATTACCAGTAAGCATAATACTTTCTAAAATTAACGCGTTAACTTTATCAGGATTTTTAGCTGTATAATTTATTGCGGTTGCTGTTCCTTGAGAAGATGCATAAAGAATAACTTTATCCGTTTCATTTAAAGACCTCATTGTCTGCTCTAAATAATTTAAACATCTGCCTTGACCAAAATCAGGTAATTGTAAAGGTGTTTCTACTTTGTGCTTTAAATGCTGTTTATTTTTAAAATAGGGCAAAACTACATCTATATTATCACCGCCCAAACCATTTTGCCCTGGAATGATAACAAGATGTGTATCAACGGGGTTCATTGCGGCGATTGTATGAGCGCCCAATACTATACTAACTGCTGCAAACAAAAATCTTATTTTTATCACTTTGTAACTTTCTCATAAACGAATTAAACTAATAAAGTGATGTGTGCTATTTTTTTATAATAATATATAATCAAAAAATTTAAAATTAATTATAGGCAATATATGAAATTTGATGCTCAAAAAACTCTTTTTCTTATTGATGGATCTTCTTTTTTGTATCGTGCATATTATGGGCTTAAACCGTTACATACACCATCAGGCATTCCGGTACAAGCAGTTTTTAGTTTTTGTCGTATGATCAAAAAAATGATTGATACATACGGTCCACAGTATGTAGCTCTTGTATGGGATAGCAAAGGTAAAACAACGCGACATGAAATATTTCCCAATTATAAAGCTACCCGTCAAGCACCGCCAAGTGATTTATTTGAACAAAAAAAATATATTTTGGAATTTGCAGATCTTATTGGTATGCGTCAAGTTGAACAATCAGGTATCGAAGCAGATGATCTTATGTATTCATTAGCTAAGGAATGGATAGCACCTGATAAGGCAGTAGTATTTGTAACACTTGATAAAGATATGGGTCAAGCATTAACACTTGGTGAGCATGTTTATTTATTAGATGCTTTTAAGCAGCAATTTTTTAATCGAGCAGCTATAGAAGCAAAAATGGGTTTTGCTCTAGAAAAAATACCTTTTTATTTTGCATTGCTTGGTGACACGTCTGATAACATTCCCGGAGTTAAAGGAATTGGCGCTAAAACAGCCGTTGATCTGGTCAATCAGTTTGATTCATTGCAAGACATGTATGCAAATATTGAGGCGATAAAAAAAACAAGCACAAAAACAACTTTATTGGCACATGAAAATGATGCAGTACTCAGTTTAGAATTATTTTTATTGCACTATCATCCGATGAACTTATCTGTAGAAGAATTATATTTTAACGCAAATTCGTGGAATAAAAGCAAGCCATTATTTGAAAGACTTAGCTTTAAATCATTAGTTACGAATATTGGAGAAACTAAAAAAGAATCGCTGCAAAATATTCAAACTAAAATAACTTATTGGCAAAAATACAATTTTAAAACAGTAACAACATCACAACAATTAACTGATTTATGTGACTATCTACGAGAAAAAGGTGCATTTGCAGTAGACACCGAAACGACTGGTCTGCAGGCACTTGAAGTTGCATTAGTTGGTATTTCTTTTTGTGCTGATGAAAAAACTGCATATTATATTCCTTGTGGACATAGGAGCGATGAAACACAGTTATCATTTGATGAAATTAGCATAGCATTAAAGCCAATTTTAGAAGATTCACGCTATAAAAAATATTTGCATAATGCAAAGTATGACAAGCTAGTGCTTGCAAGCCATGGCATTGAGCTCAAAGGAATAACGCTTGATACCTTAATTGGTGCTAGTCTTATTATTAAAGAATGGCAAGCAGCAAGTTTAAAAAAATTATCTCTTTTCTTTTTTAATGAAGAAATGCTTTCATATGACGATATTACTAAAGGACATACATATAAAGATTTTTCCTATGTTCCTTTAGAGCTGGCAACCCTTTATTCTTGTGCTGATTCATATCAAACATTTCGTCTTGTTGCAATCATAGAAGAAGCATTTACACAAGAAAAAAAGTTACATAATTTATATACAACAATAGAGCATCCTTTAATTGACATCGTATGTGATATGGAAAAAGAAGGTATTAATCTTGATGTTGCTTGTCTTCAAGAACTTGATACAAAAGTAATTGCACGATTAACAGTAATTGAAGCAGAAATTGCTCACGTTCTAGGCAAAGAAGCAGTTAATTTAAATTCTCCTCGGCAAATGGAATATCTTCTTTTTAGCGTATTGCAATTACCGCCACAAAAAAAGAGTCCAACGGGCAAATATTCAACAGATCAAGAAGTTTTAAAAATTCTCGCAGTATTGCATCCCATTCCAGAATTAATAATGCAATATCGAGAGCTAACGAAATTAAAGAATACTTATATTAATGCACTGCCAACATATATTAATAAAAAAACGCACCGTATTCATACAACATTCAGCCAAACAGCAACAGCAACGGGACGTCTTGCAAGTTCAAATCCAAATCTACAAAACATTCCGGCTGATGCATCAAGTTATGGGATAGAGGTACGAGCTGCGTTTAAAGCTGAATCTGATAAATTTTTTATTTCTGCTGATTACTCTCAAATAGAATTACGTGTACTTGCCTATTTATCGCAAGATAATAATTTATTGGATGCATTTTTGAAAAACCATGATATTCATCAACAAACTGCTGCGCATTTATTTAATGTTGCCTTAGATGAGGTTACTCATGATCAGCGACAATTAGGTAAACGTATTAATTTTAGTGTTTTGTATGGACTTACACCATACGGCCTCTCCAAGGATTTAGGTATTTCTTTTAAAAATGCTAAAACTTATATTGAACGTTACTTTGAACAATATCCTCAGGTTTCAGCCTGGATGGAATCTGTTATTGAATACACAAAAAAACATGGATACGTGGAAACCATTTGGGGCCGTCGACGATATATTCCTGCTATATATGAAAAAAACCGCACATTGTACGAAGAAGCATGTCGCATAGCAATTAATACTGTTGCGCAAGGAACTGCAGCAGAGATTGTAAAATTAGGAATGATCGCAGTGAACACAGAGTTGACAACAAACCATCCAGATAGCTCTATTGTATTACAAATTCATGATGAATTAATTATTTCTACACCTAAATCTGATGTTGCCGCTGTTGAGATACTTATAAAAGATGCAATGGAATCCGTTATTGCATGGAATGTGCCTCTTATTGTTACAACACGTCATGGTGCGGATTGGAAAGCAATTACTAAGTAAAAAAAATCAATATTTTTTACAATAATGATTCTTCTAAATCAAATGTAAGCTGTCCAATATAATCTCTCAACTCAGTAAGTAATACACTATTACAACAATTGTAGAAAAGACATATTTTTTTTATAGTCGCTGGATACTGCTTCCATTTTTCAAGTAAGGCAAATTGTTTATCCAGTGGTGTTGGAATAACACCATGAAAACGATATTGATTTACCTCTTCTTTTTTTATTGCATAGGGTCTAAAATTAGTTTTTTTATTAAAATCTGTAGTCAATAGATCAAAATCTATAATTGTTAAACCCATATAAGAACATCCACAATGCATCTTGTGTAGCACTGCGATACAATCAGCTCCTTCAATCTTTTTTTTAAAGGAAGCCCAATATAGCGCTATAGCCTCATCAAGCAAAAAATTAGTTCCTTCAGTTTTCTCCTTACCTACTTTTTTTGCTTCTTTACTGAATAGATCAAGAAGTTCACTTTTTTTTTGTTGTAGTGCTTGCATAGTTAAGGGAATAATATGTTGACCCATGCCTTGCACAGCAGTGCATAACGATACAACAAATAACAGTAAAAAAAAATGTTTATTTCTATTTTGTATCATAGTTATTCACAGGATATCTTATAAATTATTTTGTCGTAATTAATACTATTAAAGAGGGCGGTTGAGTAACTCAACCGCCCTCTTATTTTTATAAACTTTATGCACTAATTTTAGGAGATTTTGTTGCGGTAGATTTATTATCAGCAACTTTAACTGCACTTTCAGTTTGTTTGTTTTGTGCAAGTTTTACTTCATAATTTTTATTTACTTCTTTGATCGCCTTAGATGTAAAATCAAATTTTTCTGAAACATACATCGCGCGACCCGTCATTTTATCAAATACAACATCTAGATTTTCATTCTTAGCTAATTTTGCTACACCAGCATCAAGTCCTTGTGCTAAAGTTTCTGTTGCAATTTGCATGTCTGACTTAAGCTCTTCTTCTTTTTCTGCTACAAGATTTTTCAGTTCACGTTCCATTTTCATTAACTGTTTTTCTGTTTTCTCACGTGCAGAATCGCTCAAAGTAGTTGATTTACTTACATACTCAGATTTAGCTTTTTCAAATTTCTTAGATTCTTCTTGTATTTCTGTGCTTGCTAAATCTCGTTTAGTTTCAATTTCTTTACGTGCTTTCTGACCTTCTTGACAGTCACCCATAATAGCAAATGAATCAACAAAACCAATTGCTGCTTCAACCATCACATTGCTATCACCAAGAATATCAACAGTAGAAATAGAACGACCAGTCATTTTTTCAACAACAAGCTCTGATGATTTATTAGTTTTTTTTGTTTCTGAAGATACAAATTGATTTTTATCTTCAGCATTATTATACGTACTACTTATTAATGCTGCACACATGATGGTAGCGCTAAACATACGATTTCTCATGAACGTTCCTTAAAAAAAAATAAACTTATTAAAATATACAACAAAGATACTCTACTATTTTTGATAGTACGAGTCAATGCCGCTGATACCATCTTTTTACAACTAATTTACGAATTTCTTCCATAAAAATAATGGGCGCAGTTATAACAATAACAATAATCCAATCGTGTAAGGATAGTGGTACTGTTTTAAACACATACCGCATGTATGGCACATATACAATCGCAGATTGTAATGCAAGCACTAATGCCATAACAGCAATCAACCACGTGTTAGAAAAAAGTCCTATGGTGAAAAGTGAATGCGTTTCTGAACGGCAATTCCATGCATTAAACCATTGATACATAGCCATTGTTATTAATGTCATAGTACGAGCATATGCTATATCCTTCTGATAATATACAAGAAAAACAGTAAGTGAACCAATAGCCATTGGTAGTGCCATAAATAACATTTTTAATAATAATCCACTATCAATTAGTTGGTGTTTTTTTTTGAGCCAATTATGGGTAAGCAATTCTGATTCTTTAGGTTCCATTGATAGTCCAACATCTAAAAAACCGTCTGTTACTAAATTAAGCCATAAAATTTGTACAGCTGTGATTGGTAATGGAATATCTACTCCACTGATTAATGTTACCAAGAAAGCAAATAGAACAATAAGAATTTCACCCATATTGGTTGAAAAAAAATAAAGAACAATACGCTTAAGCGTATAAAAAATATGTCTGCCTTCTTCAATTGCATTAACAATAGTAACAAATGAATCATTAAGTAAAACAAGATCTGATGCTTGTTTTGCGATTTCTGTACCAACACTTCCCATAGCAATCCCAAGATCTGCTTTTACTAATGACGGTGCATCATTAATTCCATCACCAGTCATCGCAACAATTTTTCCTGTTTTTTGTAAAAGTTCAACAATACGCATTTTATGCTGCGGTGATACCCGCGAAAACACAGTAACGTTATTAATACGATTCAACAGTTGCTCATTTGTTAATTGATCCATTTCAGAACCATCAATATAATCATCACCTTTACTATAAATTCCAACCCGTTTTGCTACATGAAGTGCAGTAATTTGGTGATCTCCTGTTGCCATAATAACAGATAAACCAGCATTTCGGGTTAATTGAATTGCTTCTTTTACATCAGGCCTGATGGAATCTTCAATGCCTGCAAAACCAAGCAGCTTAATATCTGTATCAATAAATGATTGATACTCTTCAATGCTATGTAAATCATTACATGAATTTATTGATAACAACTTCATTCCAATCGCAACTACCCGAAGTCCATCATCAAGAAAAATCTGTAATACTTCTTCATGATTATGAAATGTAGATCGTGCTAAAACAGCTTCTGGTGATCCAATAATAAAGGCAACACAATGTGTATCGTTCTTATAAAAACCTGCGTGATAACGAGTAATTGAATCAAAGGGAATTTCATATACCTTCTCATAATGAGAAATTTGATCACTAACAGCAGTGCCGCATTTTTGTGCAAAAACAGCGAGCGCTGCTTCCGTTGGATCTCCCTTAATATCAAAAATATCAAGGTTAGGTATATGAATAATTTCCGCATTATTCAGTAAAGTTGCAGCAATAGCCATATGAACTAGATCACTTTCCGTAGCAAATTCATTGACAATAGTACCATTTTTACATAGTAAACCTTGACAATGATATCCCTGACCAGTCACTTGCCAAAAAGCATCTGATGCCCACACACGAGAAACTACCATTTCATTACGAGTAAGCGTTCCCGTTTTATCAATAACAATAACATTAGTTCGCCCAAGTGCTTCTACAGCTTGCATATTACGAACAAGAACAAAATGTTTCGCCATCTGTAGCGCTCCGCCAACAAGTACTAGCGTCAATACCACTGGTAATCCTTCAGGCACTACGCAAATAAAAAGTGCCGTAAGCATTACCAATAATTCTTTAATCGGCTTACCGGTAAAAAGTCCTATACTAAATAAAAAAAGACAGGTAATGAGAATAAAAAGCAAAATCCACCGAGAAAGTCTTTCCAGTTCTCTACGTAAAGGAATATCAGTATCAATTTCTTCCGTAATTGTCTGTATTTTTCCAATTTCAGTAGCCACTCCTATAGCAATCACTATAGCGCTGCCAGATCCGGCTAATACATACGTTCCTTTAAAAAGCATATTATTACGATCACCAAGAGGAACTTCATCGTGAATGGTATCACTATATTTTTTTGCTGCAACAGCTTCACCAGTTAACGCTGATTCATCAACGCGTAAATTATTAGATAATATTATACGTGCATCAGCAGGAACTCTTTGTCCTTCTTGTACAAAAATGATATCGCCAACAACAAGATCCTTATCATCAACAATTATTTTTTTACCCTCACGCAATACCACTGATTCCGTCTTAATATAATGTTTAAGATTTTCAATAATATTTTTTGTACGCGCTTCTTGAACTGTTCCTAAAATTGCATTAAAAAAGAGAACACCGCTGATGACAAACGCATCAAGCTTATTTTCACCAAAAATAAAAATAATAAGAGCTGCAAAAAAAAGAATGTATACAAGCGGGTTTTGAAATTGACTAATAAATAAAGAAAAAATAGTACGTTGTTTTATTCCCTGTAAAACATTATACCCATCCCGCTGTTGTCGTTTTGCAACTTCACTTTGTGATAATCCTTGCTCTGATTCAACATCAAGATTTTTAATTATATCTTCAACATTTGTTTGATACAATTTCATGGTATATATTCCTTTTAATAAAAAATTATTTAAATTTTAGACAATATAATAAAAAAATAAAGTCAAAGGATATTTTGACGATTAATTCCCATTTAATCATTAATTTTTTTTATAAAAATACTAAATCTTATACTTTATGTATGCTATACTTCATATAAACAAAATACAAATCTAACATTAAAAGCTCATAAAATGATAAAAATAACTATAATTTTCGTTTCTTTTTTTTCCTTTTCCATTTTATATGGAATGGATACATCAACTATTGATTCCCGTCTAATAAAATATGGATGCAGCCTAATGACTAACGGCAAAGGGTGGAAAGAAGAAAATGGAACAATTTTTTGGCGGCAAGAAGATACCATTGATTGTCACACGAATAATAATTCTTTTTTTGCCGGTCTTTTTGATGGGCACGGCGGGAAGGAAATTTCCAATTTTTTAAAAAATAATTTTTATAATTTTTTTAAGGAATCGACGAAGGCAACAACAACGGAAAAACTAATTGATGCTTTTAGCAAAGCTGATGAAAAAAGCCCTGAGGGTGAAGTTGGTAATATTATGTATGGATACCAAGGATCCACAGCGATAGTTGGAATCTTAGAAGAAAAAAATAATATTTATACATTAACGGTAGGATGGGTGGGTGATTCGCGACTAGTTTTAGAGCATAATGGGAATGTTGTTTTTGAAACTTCTGATCATACACCAAAAAACCCACACGAGCTCGATCGGATAAAAAAAGCAGGCGGAGAAGACAAGATTACTAATAGTGAAGGCGGCATGAGGGTTAATGGTATTGAAGTATCACGTGCCATAGGCGATAAAGAACTACGAGATAATTTAATTATACCAATACCAGAAATTCATGAAATAAATCTCAATGAAGAACATAATTTTTTAATTCTTGCCTCTGATGGTATTTGGAATAATATTTCAAGCGAAAGCGCCGTTAAGATAGTTTCTCAAACAATGAAAATGCCTGCAGAGCAGTTAAAAACAAAATACCCAGATAATCCAGTCGTGCAATATGGCCAACTAAAAGGACTATCTGATGAGCCTATAAAAGAAAATGGAGATGATCACCTGAAGCTTGTAGCAAGAGCACTAGCTTATGAAGCAATAACAGCAGGAAGTACCGATAATATATCAGTTATTATTGTATATTTAGATAAAAAATTAATGCAAAACAATATGAACATCGATATAAATACATCCTCTCAAAATCCTAAGACCCAAGTAAATGATAAACCAGTACTGCAGAAAATAGATACTGTCTCCATACTTAGACAAATACGAACTTGGTGGATAACTCAACCAACGGCGAAGAAATATATATACGGACTTTCAGCAACAGCATTGGCAACGATAGCCGGCCTTTTGTGTTATAGATTGTTTCGACATCGCTAAAAATCAAAATATTTTTTGAGCAAATTTTTATCCAGTAAAGTACGCCTATGATTAATTTCTTCATTTGTTAACAATCCTGATTGTGTGCCAAGTTGCTCAATAACTGAAGCACTATTAATAACTCCAGCACGTAATGCATCTTCAATGGATTTATTATGCATAAGTTGTGCTACAAAACATGACCCAAATGCATCTCCTGCACCAATACTGCTGACAATCTTAATTTTAATACTTGGATGAAAATATATTGTTTTTTGATCTGATGCATAAACACCTTCTGCTCCATTGGTTACCACAATAATACGTGGTCCATATCGATGAACTTCCTTAAAAAATTGCGGTAACGTAAAACATGTAGTTGCTGATCCAAGAGGCTTTCGCAGTAGTTCCGGTAATGTATCATCACCCGGTTGTATAGTATCAAAGATAGGTACTTTTATTAGTAATGATGTCATAAGCAGTTCCGCTTCATAACTATTTAAAATAAGAATATCAATAGCAGATAATGCTTCTTTTAAAAATATAGCTCCTGCATGCAACTGACTAGTGCCAGGATTAGATGCTACAGGTTTATTATATTTTTTAGCTAGTTGGGTTATGGGAATTAATAATTGTGCTGCAGGACCACTTAATGACGTAATATATAATTGATCTATAGCAGCAATAGCTAATTCTGGCAATTCTTCTTGCCTTAGGGTAATATTTGCCCCTCTATGAACTAATACGGCACTATTGCCCTGCGGCCCAGGAATAATAAAAAATTACCCGTTGGGGCTTGATCTGTTTGTAGAATATGGATTGTGGAAACATTCTCCTTAGCTAATGATTTCACAATAAAATTTCCTGCAGGATCGCTGCCAATTTTAAAAAACGCTTCAACATTAAACCCCGCTCGTGCAAATGATACAGCGCTATTGGCTGCTCCTCCACCACAATAATACATGATGTTTTGTATTTCTATTTTTCTTCCTGCTCGCATGCATACATATGCAAGATCTTCTTCTTTTGTATGTAAATGTAATGTTTCCACACCTTCGTACTGAACAAAAACATCGCGCATGCCACTACCAATGGTCATGATTTTTTTCATTACAATCCTTATATTTTTTTAGTAATTACATACCTAATATTATGCAGTTTACTGTTGTTTGCACATGATTTTTTCTATAGATAATTTTGAATTATAAGCTTTATAATGTTATATTATATATAATTATTTTTTTTGATATCACTACAAACTAGGTGAAATTTTTTATGATTAATATAATTATTATGAGCATAGCATTGGCTACTTCCTGTACAACAATAGGTATGTATAATTCATCATCATTAAACGAATTATATCTATGGAACCAAAAATACCAAAAAAAACTTTCTATTAACAAAGATGGTAATTATAATCCTGATATATCTATTAAAAATTACCTAGATGGTGAGCAAAATGAAGAAAAAATAGACATAACAAGAAATGGTGTGGTTGCTTCTTGCACATTAATAGGTGAAATAACTGGAACACTTGTTATACAAGGCACTACTGCTCAATTTAAGTACAGCAAATCTTCCCGTTACGGAGAAAAAGACACAAGCAAGTGTGCTCAGTATTTTCTGCATACAGAAACTATACCCATCATGC
>DATIEE010000012.1 GCA_035455925.1 Candidatus Babeliales bacterium | reverse complement strand
CTTGATAGAATTCTTTCTTGTAATTCATATTCTTTGACCAAAAAACAAAAAGAATATGCATTGTTATGGGCGGTGCAAAGAAAAAAATATAAAACGGTAGAAAATCTATTTAAATGTGATACTGATGCTAATGCAAAAAATCTTTCTTTAAAACTTCATCCATTAAAAATTGCACAGCACAATAATGATTTTCACATGATTCAACTTTTACAATCTTATGGCAGCGCGCTTTTGGTTAATGCTCCTATAATACCACTCTTTGTTATTGCAACTTTTACCAAAGATATTCAGGCTTTACAGAAATGCATAAAAGAAAAAAACTATGAACAACATTATATTTGTGAACATTGGAACAATAATAATATACTTCATATCTCCGCAACAAGAGGAGATGCTAATATATTTGAGATTCTTCTTAAAGAAGAAACAATACGTGAACAACTTAATACAGTAAATATATATAAAATGACACCTATTGCACTAGCTTCTCGTCAAAATTATATTGAAATTGTAAAGCTTCTTGCTGCGCAAAAAACTATCACCTTTAATTCGGAAAATCCTGAAGAACCTTCTGCGCTATACGTGGCAGCGCAGCATGGATGTAATGATGTTATAAAATTTTTACTTGCAAACAAAAAAGTTGATGTAAATTGGCTATTTAAAACTAAATTCACCCCTTTATTTACTGCATCTTCTAATGGAAATACGCATGCAGTAGAACTTCTTTTAATGGATAAAAATATAAACGATATTCTTACCGACGACAGAACCCCTCTTTACGCTGCCGCACAACAGGGACATCTTGATTGTGTAAAAATATTATGCCGTGCAAATCCAGACGCAATAAATATATGTTACGATAATTGTTCGCCACTTTATGTTGCTTTATACAAGGGTCACACAAAAATAGCGGAACATTTACTCGGTTATAAGAATATTGATACAAGTTTAAAAATGTTAGGAGGTGAAACATTACTTTCTATTGCATGTCGAAATAAGTATTCTGAAATTGTTACGTTATTGTTAGAGCATAGTCCATATTTAATCAATGAATGTAATATAGATGGTAACTTTCCCTTACATATTGCTGTAAAATTCGACGATACAGTAATCATTGAATTATTAGTAAATAGAAAAGAAGTTGATATCAATAGTATTAATGATGACAATAAAACACCTCTTGATCTAGTTAAATTGAACAACATTGAAGTTACAAAAATTTTACGTAAGCATGGTGCTTTGTGTAAAAAAGATTTGTGGAGGAGTAAGTATTTTCTTTTTAATTGTTGGAATGTTGTGAGATCAATATGGTGAACAATTTTTAGTAGATTGATTTATTCTTGTTGTATCGAACATACATAATTGATAATGAAAAGGACAATAAAAAAATATAGTTTTTTTTTGACATTATTGTATGATATCGTTCACTATTTCATTAAAATATATCAAAAAAAGGATGGTATGAAAGCTATATCTGTTATTCGTATTTTTACATTATTTTTATTATTAAGCACATTGTATCATTCCTATACAATGGATATCGAACAAGCATCACCTTCTTTTTTTATGTTTCCTGATGAAATACAAAAAAAAATAATAGTACACACATATGAGTGGCAAAAAGATCACATTAATTTTCGTGCGATAGTAGATATATGCGCATCCTTACAATTAACATGTAAAAAATGTTCCTCAATTGAAGATTTAGTAATGTATTTTAATTTTGATGATAAGAACAAAGATATTTTTCTTATGCGAGCGGTGCAGGCCGGCGTTCCTTGTTTGGTACAACATGCTATTAATAAAGGTGCAGCCTTAAATTATATTGAAAAACCATTAGGATATACTCCACTTTCATCCGCGGTGAGAAATAACAATTTTAGAAGTTGTGCGCTATTACTTGAAGCTGGTGCTAATATTCATCAAAAAGAAGAGGATATAGCAAAAAAGGATATGCGTTGCGAAAGAATGCATTATCCTAATAATTATCAACCAATACATTGTGCGGCAATGGGCAGCAATATAAGCATTATAGAATTGCTTATTAAGTATAAAGCAAATATTGAAGCGACAGATGGGCAAGGCGATACGCCAATTGTTCTTGCTACATTAAAATGGAAACTTGCATCTCACCCAGTGATTAATGTACTTTTGTCTTCTGGTGTTAAGGTACCGGATTGGATTGCGGAAAAGATAAACCTCCGCAATATATAAAATTATCTAGAGTGAATTGGAAACTGTAGTTTGATTTTTCTATTGAATGTACGTTAAAAATTATATTTGTTATTTAACCTACGATAAACCGTAGGTTAAATAACAAATATAGAGAAAGGATCACGTACATATTACGCAATAAAATTACTTATAAAATCCAGAACCTATGCAATATTTTTTGCCATTTTTTTCAATCTGTTCTACATAATCAACACGCATTCTTTTATTAAATTTATAAACAAAATGATCTGGTCCTTGCGATACACCTTCTATGATATTTTTAATAAATAATTTATTTTCGTCATCTTTCCAGTCAATAATGTTTTTCCAAATTAATTCGTAATTATCGCCCCATGCATAACAATAACCATCAAAGTCAAATGCAAAAATAAAAAGATCACCTCGTATAAATGCGCCTTTACGATCCACAAATTTTGCAAATGTTTCATCTTCTGAATGCGTATGTAAATACCCAAGAGCACTTTTTACTAATAATGCCATTGTCTCTGGTTTAGTAACAGGAAACATTCCTGAACCAATAAAATAGGTATCAACTCCCATATCAACTTTTTCTATATATGTTGACTGAAAAGAATTTTTTATTTTAAAATCAACCCAACCACCGCCAGCCCTTGCTTGATCAATCATTTCGCGAATGTAGTATCGACCATCCTGGTCTTTTTCATCAAATTGATTTTGACCAATTAATGAACTATTACCACCATGTGCTATACATTTACCCTTCATATCATAGACAAATAAGTAAAGATCTCCTAAGTGATAAGTATTAATCCCCTTTTCACTAAATTCTTTTTTGGCGGCAGAGACACCATTAGATTTCATATATTGATAACCGCGACGTACGAGATCAACCGTTTTATCACGATCTATTTCGGGATAATAACCACAGGCTATAAAATAATAATTTCCTTGATTATCTTTGACTTTTTCTGCGTACGCATATTTTAATGCATTTTTCGAAGTGTATTCAAACCAAACTCCTTCACCTTCGTCTTTTGTTTTAAGTTTTGCAATAATTTCTTTATTAACAGCTTTACCTTTTGAATCTTTATACTCCAAAGCATTAACACCAATAAGGCCACCTTCTTCACCTTGAGCTCGAATTAATCCATTAAAATCAAGTGCATATAAATAAAGATCGCCATAGATAAATCGATCGCTTAATGAATATCCCATTGAACTAAATGCGCCGTCAATAGATCTTCCTGCAGCAACATCCTGATTAAATAGGCTTACAGCACCTTTAACTAGACCAATAGTTGCGTATTTCTTAGAATGCGGATAATATCCGCATCCAATAATATATTCTTTGTCTTGAATGGTAATTTTTTGTATGAAGGAAACTTTGACTGCTCCGCACCATTCGTATGTTAACCAACCCGATCCACTTTTGGCTGTTTTAGCTATCGATTGCATGATTAATGCACCAAATCTATCGCGATAATTCCATAGATTTTGCCATAGAATATCTTCTTGTTCGCCATGAGCGTAGACTACACCTTTTGTATCAAGGAGAAAAAGATAGAGTTCGCCTTCAATAAAATCCTTTGTATGAGTAAAGGCATGACAGATGGTAGATAATGTATTATTTGTACAAAATTCAATACCACGATCAAGTAAATTACGAACTTCTTTTTGTTTTTGTTGAACATCAAACTCATCTGTAGCTATTTCATCTTCGGTATCATCAGCAATAATAATATTTTCTTGTTTAGGGACTTTTTTTATTTTTGTATTAGATCTATGTGTATGTTTTTCTTTTAGGCTACTACCATTTGCTGCAGCAAATAATGTTTTATCTAACCACATCAAAGCTGCTAATAAACAGATAACCGTTAAAGATAATCCTATAATGCGTTGATTCATCTCCAGCTCCCTTGCTATTTTGATTCTTAATAACAACATTATTCACGACGTTGACCCATAAACCGTAAAAGAAAAAGAAAAATATTAATAAAATCAAGGTATAATGTTAATGCTCCTATCAAGCTAATTTTAGCAGCAAGAGTCTGATCAACAAACATGGAACGCGCAAGCATTTTTATTTTTTGCGTATCATAAGCTGTTAAAAGTACAAAAATTATGACGCCAATGCCAGAAAGAACGTAATCAAATTGTACAGATTTTAAAATTATATTAATAAACATACCAATAATTAGTCCGATAAGTATCATAAGGCACATATTACCGATAGATGTTAGATCTGCTTTTGTTGTATATCCATATAATGACATTGCACCAAACATTAAGGATGTTGTTAGAAAAGTAGAAATAATTGAGCTTTCAGTATATACATAAAAAATAGATGATAATGTTATACCAAGAGTTATCGCATACAAGAGAAAAAGAATTAATGCAGTAATAAATGATATACGATGTAGAAAAAATGTTATAGAAACTACTAAACTTAATTGGGCAATTAGTAAACCAATTAATACAAATGGATGTGTATAAATATACGTAAAAATTACTGGTACGCTTGCAATATAATACGCTGTTCCTGCTGTTAAAACTAATGCACAACTCATCCATCCATAGACGCTTGCCATAAATGATGAAAGACGCTGATCAAGTTCATATCCATTTGAAAACATGCCATTACCCCTTTATTTTTATTAACATATTTGGTTCTACTCTATGCAATATGTAACTAATTATGCAATGATTTTAGCAGAGCACATAATACGCTTGCGCTTTATTGTGATAAAAAGAACTAGAATACGCAAACTAAAGGAATAAAGATGATTTACGTCCTTATACTCATTTCTTCATTATTTTCTCTCCATACAATTCTATCTACATCATTTGGATCATCAACAACAAAAGATTTTAAACAACCGATTAATTTTTTTGGGCAACTCATAACGCACCAAGGACAAGAGTATACTGTTGAAAATATCTCTATTCAGGAAAAATATAAAGATATCATTATGTATGATACTCCCGTACAACACGGTGAGGCGATTATTAATAATGATACAAAACAGTTGGAAATAAAACTTGAACAGAATCCAACCACAGATTTTGCAAAAACAACAATTAAGCTTGAAGATGTAAAACAGATAGAAGTTCCATCACCTGAAACTATCTGGATATATCAAAAAAAGGAACATCAACAAAAACATGAATATCTTGAATTAAAAATTACCTATCAAGATAAATTAAAAAAGTCATTGCTTTTAGAACGTAAAACTGAAATCCATTGCGATGAGGTAACTGCAGAATCACAAAAAAAAATAATACCTTTATCCGCATTAAAAAAATTAACCATAGAAGGTTTTGTGTGTAGACCAGAAACAAAGAATCAATCGATCACCTGTTCTCCAGAAAAAAATAACTATAAAAAATCCCTCCAATAATTCGGAGGGATTTTTTATAGTTATTTTGTAAGCAAACTATTATTTAGTTTTACTCATTTTTATCTTCTTCTGAATCGTCGATATCTACAATACCATTAAGTTTATTATGTATTTTGGTATTTGCTATATTGTAAGCAACAACATATTTTTTAGTAGCATTATGTAGTGCAGAAACATTAATTAATTCTTCTTTAGTTATCGGTAATCCTTCTTCGTCAACTATTTTTTTTATTTCATCAAACATATTAGAATATATTTTGGGGAAAAAGTTTTTGTTTTTAATGTCTTGTAAATTAATTCCTTTGCTTATCAAACAATCAGGATCGAGACCGCATATTTTTAGGGATTCTAAATACATTGATTCCATAACATATGCTCGATCATGCAATTTTTTTTCTAATACATTAATTATTTTAGTTGCAAATGTATTTTTATATGCATTGAATTTGTCACTAGTTTCAGTATTAACTTTATTTTTGTCATCTTTTAGTTTATTCCATCGCGCTTGTATTTGTCCATTGACAGATTTTTCTGTAGGAGGGGTTCCTGCACCACCCAATATACCTCCCGTTCCAACTAAAGTATCATCGAAGCATTGACGCTGCTTGATTGCATCAATATCGTTTTTAATTTTATTAGAAGTAAATAAGTCTTCAATAGCATTTTGTTCAGCACTAACATCTTTAATCAATGCATTTTTATAATCACGTGGTAATTCTTCTTCATAAGCAGCTAATATATCTTTTGGATGACCAAAGCTTTCATCTACCAATTGTATGAATTTATCTTTAATTTCTTGTTCTTTACTTTCATTTTCCTGATTATGAATCTTAGGATTATTGTCATTTGATTCATCACCAAGAATTGCATTGCAATAAATCACCATAAAAAAAAGTAATAATTTTTTCTGCATACTATTTCCTAATAAAAATATTTATTTAAATCGCTTTGCTATTAATAATTGTTTCATTTTGAAAGTATATCATAACTAATCTAATCTTCAATTTTTTTATTGCTTGTTATCGCAACAATTACACGTTATTATATTTTTTATTATTTTAATATTTATTTATCTACAAGGAAACCAATGGCTATATCAATTACTCAAGAAAACTACGAGACTGAAATAAAACAATCAAATAAACCAATTATACTAGATATTTATGCAACATGGTGTGGGCCATGCCAACAGATGACCCCAATATTTGAAGAGCTTGAAAAAGAATTTGGTGATAGGTACAAATTTGCGAAACTTAACGTTGATGAAGCTCGTGACATCTCAATTAAAGAATATGGTGTAACTTCTGTTCCTACCTTTGTTTTTATCAAAGACGGCATTATAAAAGGTAAAGAAACTGGATACATGAGTAAAGATACTATCTCTGAAAAAATTACTGCTGCATTTGCACGATAAAATAAGGGTTCGCATATATGCGAACCCAAAACTATTAAAATCAAATTTTTTCGTCCTGGATAGTAATTCCTAAAGTTTCCAATTGTTCACGTAGCTCATCGGCATATATCCAATTTTTCTCTTTGCGCGCTTTATTGCGTGCATTAATTAATATCTCAATTTGAGGTGTTAATTCTATTTTTTGTAGAGGTAGTTGCTGTAATGTTAAACCTAAAACAGTACGTAGTATGTTTTTTGTTGCAGCTAATTCATTCTTATTATCAGCGATTTCGGTCATATTTTCGAAAATGACTCCTAAAGCTCCCGGTACATTTATATCATCGGATAAAAAGAATAGAATGCGATCAATTATTGTAGAATCATATGATGAAAAATTAATATGAGAACAATCAACATTATATAAACGAATTAACCGCTCATAGCTTTTTTGTGCATTTTGTAAGCCTTCAAAAGAAAATTCAATTGGCATACGGTAATGATGCATTAAAAAATAGTAACGAACTACCATAGGGTCAAAATATTTAAATATATCTTGTAAGATAAAAAAATTACCTAATGATTTTGACATTTTTTCTTTGTTGCTATTAACCATGCCATTATGAAGCCAAAAATGTGAAAATGGTGCGCCAAATAAAGTTTCTGATTGAGCAATTTCATTTTCGTGATGAGGAAAAATAAGATCAAGTCCTCCGCCATGGATATCAATATGTTCACCTAAATACATATGGGCAAGGACTGAGCATTCAATGTGCCAACCAGGACGTCCATAGCCCCATGGACTTATCCAAAACTCTCCATCTGGTTCACCTTTCCATAATGCAAAATCAAGCGGGTTCTTTTTTTCTTTCTCAATGTCGATGCGAACTCCCGCATATAGACTTTCTATTTTTTGTTTTGATAATTTGCCATAATCTGGAAATTTTTCAATACAAAAATATACATCGTTACCCGATTGATATGCATCGCCCTTATCAATAAGTTTTTGTATAAATTCTATAATCTGGGAAATAGCATCTGTTACTCGTGGTTCATAATCAGGCCGTAGACAATTAAGTTTATCTATATCATGGTTAAAATTATTAATATAACGGTCGGCAATTTCGCGATATCGTAAGCGATCACCAAACTCTTTTTCTGCACGGTTCATTATTTTATCATCAATATCAGTAAAATTTCTGCAATAAATAAGATTTCCATCAAAAAAACGAATAACTCTTATCAGGATATCAAAAGAAACATAACATCTGCCATGACCAATATGTGCATCATCATAAGGTGTAACACCACAAACATACATTTTGATTGGATTATTAAAGGTGAAATCTTCTTTTTTTCCGGTAAGAGTGTTAGTTAATTTCATAGTATAGTCTTATATTCTCTTTTAACATTTAGTCATTTTTATTTATTTTAACACAACTTTTTTTATTTTTTAACACTAAAAAATAACAATTTTCAAATAATTTGATCAACACAATGAACTGCCCTAGTAAAAAATTAAAAAATCAGTAGTATGTTTCATTAATTCTTCATAATTATTGTATCAATAAAAAGCAACATTGAGCAGCGGGATTATTTATGATTCAAAAAGTAAAAAAAGGACTTTCAAGTTATTGTGTTGTCATGCTTGCTCTGCTTATGCTGAGCGATAACTGTCAACTAAAAGCAAGCGCGCCTACGGCTCTTGCTGTTGAGGCACAAGAAGAAACTCGACGTATTAATGATATTGTTATACATGGTAATAATGCCACTTCAGACGATGCTATTAAAAATAATATTCCCTACAAACGAGGTGAACTATTTGATTCACGTAAAACAAGAACACTAATTCATAATCTTTATTATAATCTTAAAAAATTTCGCACAATAAAAGTTATGGGAGAGTTGGTTGGGACTAACTATATAAATTTACATATTTTTGTTGAAGAGAAATCTCAACTCAAGAAAATAAATTTTTTTGGTAATAAAAAAGTATCTGAAAAAGAGATCGCCAAAAAAATTAATCTTGAAGAGATAACAGTAATTGATCCTGAAGAATTAAAAATTATCGCTAATAAAATTAAAGAAATCTATCTCGAAAAGGGATATCATCAAACAGATATTGAAACAGAATTATTATTTGATGATAATAATCGTGCGACAGCAATTCTGACGATTCATGAAGGCATTGCAGCAACTGTTAAACAAATTAATTTCACGGGGAATAAATCAATTAGTAGTAAACAATTGCGGGCAGTTGCTCTTACTAAAGAAGATTGGTTGCTTAGTTTTTTGGATAAGTCTGGTAATTATCATCCAGATCGTCTTGAGGGTGATAAACATTTTATTGAACAATTTTATCAAAATAATGGTTTTTTGCATGCAAAAGTTGTTGATACCATCGTTACCATTGATCCAGAGACACAAAATATTATTCTTACCTTTGAAATAGAAGAAGGTGATCAATATATTATTGATAAAATCAGTGCGCCTGGAACTGAAACGGTATCTGAACATTATTTACTTGCAATGTTACCAATACGTCCTGGTATGTATTATTCTCGTGAAGGTATAACTAACTCAATTAAACGACTTGAGATGATTTGGGGCGATTACGGTTATATTTTTGCACACATTGAACCATCAATACAGCCTAATGAAGACAGTAAAACAGTGTCTATTTCATTTTTCTCTGAGCTTGGTGATCAAGTGTATCTTAATAAAATTACTATTCGTGGTAACACTAAAACGCGTGATAAGATTATTCGTCGCAAAATTCTTCTTGATGAAGGCGAATTATTAACACAAAGCAGAATGAATATTTCAAAACGGAATGTTGCATCGCTTGGTTACTTTGATCCACGTGAAGGAGTTAATTGGAAGATTCGCCGTCTTAATAAAGAAGAAGCTGATCTTGATTTAATGATAAAAGAAACAAAAACAGGTCACTTTGGCGCACAACTTGGTTTTGGTGGTTCGGGAGCAGATTGGCAATCGCCGGTTTCAGGCATGTCAGTTAAGGCTGAATTATCAGATACCAATCTTTTTGGCAGTGGAGTGCATTTGAATATAAGCACAACATATTCAAAAGATGAGCAAACAGCTGTATTACATGTAGCGCAACCGTGGCTTTTTGATAAACCAATCTTAGGAGCATTTGATATTTATCATAGACGTCCTATTTATGATGAATTACGACATGTCAGAACAGTTCATCAAAAACTAACGGGTGGATCAGTAACATTTGGATGTATCACACAATCGAGAAATCATCTTTTTCATGATGTTAATATTCTTTTCAGTTCAGGGGTAGAGGACATTAAGTACGGAGCACCAGCTATTGCGCTTTTAGAAAATCCTATAGAACGAGCGCAATATCAACAAATTTTAAATAAAGAATTTACACCAGGAACATTTGCATTTGTATCAAGTAAGATGGAGCAAGATACACGTAACCATCCTATTCATACAATGTGGGGACATAAGTGGAGATTTTCTACTAAGGTCGCAATTCCTACATTTGGTAATAATATTGGTTTTTATAAAGTTGAACTTGATGCAAGTTGGTTTACGCCACTTATTTCCGAATATGATCTAGTGCTCAGGTTACATGGTTATTTTGGCCTCTCATCACCACTTAAAAATAGAACAGTACCTTTTGGTGATTTATTCCATATCGGTGGGCAAAATAGTGTTCGCGGTTTTCTATTTGGACAAATAGGGCCACAGTTTTTGGGTGATACAATTGGTGGCTCCAAAGCATTTTTCTGGAATGCGGAGCTTATTGCGCCAATAACACCGGATATGAATATGAAAGCGGTCGTATTTTATGATGGTGGAACTGGTTTTGATAATCCGTATGTTACTACTGCTGATAAACGAAGCGTGACTGGCAATAATTTTGACTATCGTCATGCAATTGGTGTTGGTGTTAGATTATTACAGCCTATGCCAGTTAATATTGATTGGGGTTTTAAAATTGATCCTCGTAAAAATAAACTTCACCCAAATAGAAGTGAATCAGCATCTGAAGTGCATTTTGGTATGTCATATGATTGGTAAAAAAATAAAGGTTATCATGTTTATCAAAAAATTGTTATTACTATTATCTATTTTTATTGTAAGTAGTACATTGCCTGATGAGGTACTATCAATAGAGGAAAATCAAAAAAAAATAGAAGCATTTATGAATGTTCTTGCCAAAGAAATTTTATTAGTAAAAGAAGAAGTTAGAAAAGTACAACTACAAAAAGATGCCGATGAAGAACAATTAAAAAATTGTCAGTCTCAACAAGAATTTGAACGTAATAAAAACTGGTGCGGAGCAACAACAGATTGCTCAAGTCAACTAGATGTATTTGAGGGGAAAGAATTTGTTATTGGTTACAACGGTTATTCTTATAGCAAAGAAAGACGTGGTGGTTCTCGTGACAGATATCAGTCAATAAAAAAAATCGAATTAGACTTAAAAAATAATTATGCAAATATTGAAATAGAGATAAGCTTGTGCAGGCGTCTCAATGAGCCTAATTGTTCAGATTGCTATCAAGCTCTTGCAAAGAATTTAGATGAATATATTAAAAAAAATGAAGTTCCTCCCCTAAAAATAATTAAATAATTAAGTAATTACATACGTTACTTCAATACGGCTGGGCAAATTAACCTAATAAAACATTATTATTTCCTTATCGATTAAATGAAGCTGAAATACGGCAACTTATTGATGAAAAAAATATTTTATTTTACATGCCCCATGTCAAGGTGGAAAAACAACCGCAATTCAAATGTTTGTTAATGAGCTGAATGCTGAATGAAGGTATGTACAAAGCATTATATATACATGTTGAGCCTGCTCAAATTGCATGTGATAATGTTGAGAAGGAATGGAAATTATTTTAGGAAAATTAAGCGAATGTGCTCGTGCTGTTTTTCCTTTAAAATAATCTGCTATTTTCTCTTCTGTTGTGAGTTAACATTTCTTTAGGTACAATAATATTGTTAATTTTTTTATACATTGATTATAAATAATAATTATAAAATTCGTTACTATGCAAAGATGTCATGTCAAAATCATTTGTCACTTTAAAGCAGTTATTAGGGTTGTATTCTCCTGATAACAATGCAGAAAAAGAATCTAAAGAGCGTATATTAACTTTTCTTGATCATTATCCCGATGCTTTTGAACGTTCATTAGAGGTTGGTCATATTACAGCTTCGTGTTGGTTATTAAATAAGAATAATACCCATGCGTTATTAACGCACCATAGAAAATTGGGGATGTGGATACAGCTTGGTGGTCATTGTGATGGTGATAGGGATGTGCTCAGTGTTGCTATTAAAGAAGCGCAAGAGGAGTCCGGTATTATAGGAATAAGGCCTGTAACTACAACTATTTTTGATATTGATGTGCATGAAAATCCTGAGAGTAAAAAGGAAAAAGCACATTATCATTATGATATTCGATTTCTTTTACAAGTTATTAGTGATGAAAAAATAGTTGTTAGTGATGAATCACATGCTCTTGCATGGGTTACAAAAAACATTCAGGATTTACCATCAGATAATCCATCAGTAGTTCGTATGTTTAATAAATGGATTAATCATCCCTGGTAGATTATTAGGATTGAGGTAATTATGAACAATGTAACGATTATTCTTTTTGGCGCGACGGGAGATTTGAGTAAACGTAAAATTATCCCTGCATTATATCGTTGTATAATGAAAAAAAAATTAGAAAAGGTAATTATAATTGGAGCAGCTTTTGATGATAGCACCGCAGATCAGATGATTGAAGCCGCACAACCCTTTGTTGTCGATAGCGATAAGCATTATTGGGATATTTTACGTAAGAGTAGCTATTATAAAAAAATTAATTTTTCTGAATATGATGATTTTGAACAGCTACGTTTTTTTGTAGAAGAATGCGAGCAAAGACATGGCGTTATAAATAATCGTCTTTTTTATTTAGCAACAGCAGCTCATTTTTTTTGTCCTATTACACATAATAGTGCACAGGCTGGCTTGTTACAACGTCATGAGAATGATGATGCATTGTGGCATAGAGTTGTATATGAAAAACCATTTGGTCATGACTTACAGTCGGCGCATCTCATTAATGAATGTATTAAGAATACACTTAATGAGTCTCAGGTTTATCGCATTGATCATTATTTAACAAAAGAGGTAGTAAGTAACATTGCGATGATTCGTTTTACTAATTGCGTGCTTGAGCCTCTGTGGTCAAATAGATACATTGATCAGGTACAAATTGTTTTAAGTGAAAGCAGTGGTATTGAAGGACGTGGTGGTTATTATGATTTGTATGGTTCATTGCGTGATGTAGTACAGAATCACATGTTGGAGTTGCTTGCATTGGTATGTATGGAGGCGCCTGAAAAATTGACCGGTGATTTTATTCGTGCAGAGCGAGCAAGGGTATTAGAAAAAGTAAAATTTGTGGATGGAATTTTAGGTCAATATGATGGATATCAAGAAGAATCTTATGTAAAGGCTGATTCTCAAATTGATACCTATGCATCACTTAAGCTATTTGTTGATACACCACGATGGGTTGGTGTGCCTTTTTATTTAAAAACAGGTAAATATTTAGATAAAAAAGAGACGGTAATTTATATTAAATTTAAGCAAGTAGATTGTTTATTAATGCGTGGGTGCCCTACTGATTCTAATTGGTTAACGATTAAAATAGCACCAGATGCAATTTTTTCTTTAACACTTAATGTAAAGCATCCTAATAGTTCTTATCAAATTATGCCGGTCGAAATGGAATTTTGTCATAGCTGTCTTTTTGGATTGCAAACACCACAGGCATATGAATTTCTTATTGAAGAAGTTATACGTGGTGAGCAATCAATATCAGTGCGGTATGATGAAATTGAATATGCATGGAAATTGATTGATGCAGTCGTTGCTCAAAATCTACCAGTATATACATATACAAAAGGATCGACTGGCCCGCAAGAAGAAGAAGAATATAATTATAAAAATGGAATGAAATGGCGCGTATAAAAGTAGCAATAATTGGATTGGGAAAAATGGGAGAGGCGCTTGCCTATCGTGCGTTAAATGCAAAGTTTGAAGTTTTTGGTTTTGATATTAATGCTGATAATTGTGCAATAGCACATCAAAGTGGTGTTACTATTGTTACGAGCATTGCTGATTTTGCACATAAAAATATTAATGTTTTTTGGCTTATGATTCCTCAGGGAGAGCTTGTTGATAAAGTAATTATGCAATTAAAACCTGTGCTTACTATTGGTGATATTATTATTGATGGAGGAAATAGTAAATTTACTGATTCTATCCGTCGGGCAAAAGAGCTTGCATTAAGTGATATTTTTTTTATAGATTGTGGAACATCAGGTGGTGTTCACGGTCGTGAAAATGGATTTTGTCTCATGATTGGTGGCGATAAAAAAGCATATGATAGTATAGAGCCATTATTATGCGCGCTTGCTGCACCAGGAGGTTATACCTATATTGGTTCTTCGGGAACAGGCCATTATGTTAAAATGGTGCATAATGGAATTGAATATGGTTTATTGCAGGCATATGCTGAAGGATTTCATCTTTTGAAGGATGGTGTATTTAAGAGTGAACATTTAGATTTAGAAAATATTGCGCAGGTATGGAATCATGGATCAGTAATTCGTTCCTGGATTTTGGAACTAGTGCAAGATATTATGAAAGAAGATCAAAATTTAATAGATATTGAAGGTAATGTTGCTTCAACAGGTATGGGTAAATGGACAGTTGAGCAAGCGCATCGGTCACATATTCCAGTTTCTGTAATTGAAGAATCTTTACGGATACGAGAAGAATCAGAAAAAACAGGTGGAAATTATGCAACTAAAATTGTTGCAATGTTACGTAATAAATTTGGTGGTCATTCTGTAACAAAAAAAAGAGAGATATAATGAAGATAATTGATATTAGTTGGCCAATTAGTAAAGCAACTACCGGATATAAAGATAGATCAATTGTTGCTATTGATGAACTAAAAAATTTTAATCGTGATAATGCTCGAGAAACTGCTATTCATTTGAGTTCACATACAGGAACACATGTAGATGCACCATCACATTTTCTTAAGGAAGGTATAACTATTGACGAAATGCCACTTGAGCGATTGATTGGTGAATGTGTTGTTCTTGATATGACATCTTGCGCAGAGCGCATTACCCGTGATTGCCTTATGGAATATAATGATAAAATCATTGAAGGGGGTATTGTTTTATTGCGTACCATTAATAGCGATCTGTCTCCAACTGATAAATTTAATTCTCACTTTATCTATCTTGAAGCAAGCGGAGCTTTATATTTAGCTGAAAAAAAAATAAAAGCTGTTGGAATTGATTATCTTGGTATAGAGCATAGTCAACCAGGACATCCAACACATGAGAATTTAATGCAAGCAGATATTGCCATTATTGAAGGATTACGTTTGGGACATGTACAAGCGGGTAACTATTTTTTTGTTTGCTTGCCGTTATATTCGATTGGTCTTGAGGCAGCTCCTGCACGTGCGATTCTTATGATAAAGTGATAGCAGATAATAATTTCCATATTCCTTCATACCGATAAAGCCTCAGACGAGAAACCTGCGAAATTTTATTACTTATTGCATACATAATTGTTTTAGTTTTATTAGTGAGATACATTGTGCCAGAAGATATAATACCTGTTGGATAAAAATGAATAGAAGAATCAGGAAATGTTATAGCCTTTTTAATGGTATGCGATGGTGATCCGGGAGAGCCAAGTACATTTGGTAAAAATCCAAATGTAATGCGTTGGGATAATTTTTCATGTACCAGAGTATTGCAATGATATTTATTGTTTTGAACATCACAAATAAGAATATGTTCATTGTTAGTTGTCATAGCTCTTTGTTGTAAATAAGAGCAAATTGTTGCTAATTTAGTAACTTCTGCATGAGCAATAGTGTCATCTAAAAATGAAAGTTGCATTACGCCCAGCGTTGCCAATAAGGTGAAGAGACTTATAACAATTAAAATCTCAATTAATGTGAATCCATATTTATAATGCATAACATAATTATTTTTCTTCGGTGGTTTCTTGTTCTATGGTTGCAACAGCAAGAACTTCTTCGATGGTGGTTAGGCCATCTTTAATTCTCCGTAATCCATCCTTAATTAAAGGAATCATACCGTCCTTAAGTGCTTGTTCACGAATTATACCTGTTTCAGAACGTTCCATAGTTAATTTTGCAATAGCAGGAGTCATTTCCATAATTTCAAAAATAGCAACACGTCCACGAAAACCTGTCTGATTACATTCATCACATCCAGCAGGAGCATAAAATTTAAATTCTTTTGCTTCTTGAGCAGACAAACCAATTCGTTCTAATAATTCTATATTGGGTTGATATTCTTTTTTGCATAAAGAGCATAATTTACGTACTAATCGTTGAGCAACAATCATCACTACTGATGAGGCAATTAGAAAAGGCTCAATACCCATATCAATCATACGCGTTATAGAAGCAGGAGCGCTATTGGTATGTAAGGTACTTAATACTAGATGTCCTGTGAGGGCTGCTTGAACAGCGATTTGCGCGGTTTCTTGATCACGTGTTTCACCAATCATCACAATATCGGGATCTTGACGTAAAATTGAACGTAACGCCGCTGCAAAAGTAAGGCCTACCTTTTCACGAACTCCAACCTGTCCTACACCTGCCATTTGATACTCAATAGGATCTTCTACTGTCACGATATTAACTTCAGGCTTATTAAGTCTATTTAAAATGGAATAAAGTGTACTCGTTTTACCTGATCCTGTTGGGCCAGTGATATAAACAATACCATTTGGACGACTAATATTTGCTTCAATTACCTTTAAATCGCGCTCACTAAATCCAATATCTTGTAATCCTGTAAAGGTTCGAGATTTATCTAATAAACGCATTACAATACGTTCACCAAATGCTACGGGCAACACAGAAACACGAATGTCATAAGGTTTATCCCCAACCTTTATAGCGATTCTTCCATCTTGTGGAATACGTTTTTCTGCAATATCAAGATGTGCCATAATTTTAATACGTGAGATTAGTGCTCCCTGAATGCGCTTAGGAGGGTTCATAACACTATACATAATCCCATCAATGCGATAACGAACACGAATTTCTTTTTCAAATGGTTCAATATGAATGTCAGAGGCGTTACGTTTAACTGCTTGAAAAAAGATATTGTTCACTAACTTAATAATAGGAGCTTCGGTTGCCATACCAAGAATATCTTTTTCTTCAATTTCCTCAAAGGCTACTTCTTTAGGAATATCCTCTTCTTCTTCCAGCTCTTTCATCATGCGTTCGGTACCTTCAAGTGGATAGTAGCGATTAATTCCATTCATAATTACCGCAGAGGTTGCAACTGCGTAATGTGCGTTACCACCAAGTAGCATATTTAATTCATCAAGAGGCTGAAAATTAAAGGGATTTGCTGTTAGAATAACAATAGCACCATCAACTACAATAGGCATAATTTCATTATCACGTAAGAATTTAAGAGGAACTCGTGCCAACAGCTCAAGATCGGCTGTTTTATCAGTTACCGTGTCAATATAGTCAAGAGAAGAATGTTTTGCATAAGCTTGCGCTATCGCTTCAGCTGTTGCGTATTTTTTTTCAAGTATACACGCTTCAATAGACGATCCTGTTTTCTCGATTTCTTGTTGACATGACATTAGCTGTTGTGCGGTAACAACACCTAATTCAACTAATAATTCTCCATTGTTTTTTTTCACAATCGTATCCTTCTTTTCTTTTATAATGATATTAGTATACTGTTTTTATAGTATACTAGTATCAAAAGTATTATTTAATGATAGGCATAATTTCGTGATAAAAACAAGAAAACATACTATTCTGTGGATATTTTCATGTATAATTGTAATCAGTTTAACTGGTAGCTTAGTAGCAACTGAGACAGCAATTATATCAAAATTTGACGTGACTCTTCCGCAAATAGAAAAAAAAACACATAAACAACGGATGCGTAAATCTACCAATAAGAAGATAAAAACAAAAAATAAATATCGTACCTACCAAGATATGGATTATGAAACGCTTGCTTGTGCAAAAGATATACAAATGGCAAAGGGAAACACTTCTGTTGCTATTAAATATCTCGAACAAATGATGAAATTGGCTACCAATATAACACAACTTGCCGAGCATCTTTTGGAAATCGCAGATCTCTTTTTTGTTGATGGTCAATTTCAAAAAGCTGCTCAATTATATGCACAATATTGCGAACTTTACCCGGGCAGCGAAAAACAAGAATATGCACTCTATCAATCTATTAAAAGTTCATTTGCATGTACACTTTCTATTGATCGCGATCAGACTAAAACAGAAGAAACATTAGCGCTCACCAGATTGTTTTTACAGCAAGATCATTTTATCCTCTATAAAAGTGAAGTGATACAAATACAAACACAATGTTATGAAAAATTAGCTGCAAGTGACTGTAATATATGTAATTTCTACTTAACAAGAGGGCAATTTACTATTGCGGAAAAGCGACTTAAGAGCATACGTTTAACATGGCTGCCAAAACTTCCCGATCTTGAACAAGCTATTTTTGCTTTGGAGGCTGAACTTGCTAAACAAAAGCAACAAGTAACAGGAATAGTTATAGCGCAAACAGATCTTGATAGTAACAGCACAATTAAACATATGGCAGATCGGTTTTGACAATGAGCTATCGCATACAAAAAGGAAAAGAAGGAGAATTACTTGTTGCGCGATATTTACAAGAAGAAGGTTATACCATTATTACTCAAAACTATCGTAAACGATTTGGTGAAATTGATCTTATTGCACAAAAAAATGATACACTTGTTTTTGTTGAAGTTAAATGGCGTCGTAATCCATTGATTGATCCTGCAGAACTTATTGGACCATCAAAACAAAAAAAAATCATTTCTATTGCCAAGCAATATTTATCAACGCATACTAGTTTAGATATTGTATGCCGCTTTGATGTGGCACTTATAGAAGAAACCAATAACTCATTAGAACTCCGGTATATATCAAATGCATTTACTACTTTCGACTGAATTTCTTAAACGATTGATCACAGGAATTTTCCTCGGAATAGGATTTTGGGGAGTATATTTTTATTTACCATCATTTTTTTTCTCTCTTGTTTTAATTATTGTTTTACTTCTCATTATTGTCTACGAATGGACAAGGTTTTTTCCTATTAATACATCTTTGTTTTGGCTTTTGATGCCGCCCTATCTTATTTTGCCTTTTGCGTTATTAATAGTACTTAATCATAGTTCTGTGTATCACGAACTGCTTTTAATACTGTTTGTTCTTGTATTCAGTTTTGATACTGGCAGTTATATTACAGGAACTTTAATTGGTAAACATTATATATGTGAGTCGATTAGCCCTAAAAAAACATGGGAAGGAATGGTGGGAGGTTATATTTTTGCGTTTCTGGGTTTTGCTTTTATTATTTTTGAACGTGACTATAAAGCTTCCTGGTGGGTTATTGCCGTATTTACTCTTATAATATGTTTACTTTCTCTTGCAGGTGATCTTTTTGAATCATGGCTTAAGCGTCGTGCTGGATTAAAAGATTCTGGAACATTGTTACCAGGGCATGGTGGCTTTTTGGATAGATTTGATGGCATCCTTTTTGCCGTTTTCTTTTTTTATCTTTGTAAAAATTATCTCATTAAGTTTCTCATAAAATAAAATCAATACTTCCATTTAATCGGTTATAATATAATTCTTATTACTCAATAAAATATATTATTTAATATTATTTTAAAAAAACTATTTCAATTTATTGACAATTTGAACTCATTTGCTTTATCTTGGAATTAATAAGTTTAACATTGTCTAGGCCAACTGCATGCAACCTAGACAGCTAAACTTAGGAAAAATGAGATAATATATTTAGTTCAAAAAAGGAGAGTTTTATGAAAAAAATAATAAGTACAGCCCTTACAGCTGTTGTATTAACAATTGCTGTGGTTAGCAATATCGATGCGAGAGCAAGATCAGCATCTGCACCAGTAACAAAACGCGAAGCAAAAAAAGATCTTATAGAAAGTACTAAGGAAGTAGATAAGGCAGTAACACTTGAAGAAAAAAGAATGTTAGCCGATGAATTATTACAAAAAATAGCCGCTAGTCCTGAAGCGCGAGCAAAAGCACAAATACAGATTGATATACTAGATAAGGATCAGGAAATTAAAGTTAAAGAAAGCGAAATAGCTACTGCAAGTGCAGATTTAGGCTTCTTCCATTTTTCCTTATTTGATTCTGCTGAACTTAGAAAACTTAAAATTGATTTGGCACAGCTCAAAAAAGAAAGAGCAGACCTTGAAGTTAGCATAGGAACAAAAAAAGACAGCAGTTATATTAAGTGGGCTGTCGGTACGGCAATAGCTGTTCTTGGTACTCTTGCAGTATCAGATGCGCTTGGTTACACACAAGCTTATCCTACTGCATCACAAGGTGGATGGGTAGGTCGTGGATTAAGTTATGGCGGAGAGAAATTAAGTCCTGCGTATGAGTCTGCTAAGAGTGTGGTTAGATCTGGCTATGAAAAACTTCCGAATATACCTTATTATGGTAAACAAGCTGTAGCGGAAAGAGCTGCAGAGGAAAGAGCAAGAAAGCTCCAGGCAGACCAAGCTACATTAGTAAATCCACAATAAACTCTTAATTCATATCTTGATCATATATTAATGGGTGGTATTTTATATACCATCCATTTCTCTGTTTATATCACACTATCTTAGTTTTCTTTGTTAATGGAATAATTATTTTTTATTATTTTTACTTAGTTACTTTTCACCATATCGTTGACAATTTGAATTTAATTAATTTATTATAAAAAGTAGCAGTAAAGATAAATATTTGTAGGTGTAATAAACCAAAAAGGAAGCTTCACTCATGAAAAAAATAATAAACGTGCTTGTCATAGCGCTTTTGTCTATCGCAATAGGCAATAGTGCACATGCGAGATTGCGAACAATAGATAAAGATAAATCAATGCCAATACCCCAACCAGCAACACCACGAATTTTATTAGATGATGCTAAAAAATTAAAAATGGCAAGGACGCCGGAACAACAAAAAGAGGCTGTGCAAAAATTATGTAGTGACCTTGCTAATAATAGTCTCGCCAAACTTATCCTTCGTGAAATAGAAATCAAAGCTAAAATAAGTCACTTACAGGCTAGGATCGATCGCTTAGTAGGTAGTGAAGAATATAAAAAAGACAGCAGTGCATTTATTGATGAGGAGCAAAAATTAAAGGATGAGTTAGCTGTTTTTGAAAAATTTTTGATAATGATACAGAAAAGAAGAGCTGAAGTAGAGGCAACCAAATCAGCTGCATATAAAACAAGTACAAAGATAGCTCTCGCTACATTAGTGACAACCGTAGGCCTTCTTGCAGCAGATCAATATATGACGGGAGGTCAATATAGGACAGCGCTGATGTCAAAAGCAGGAACTGCAGTAACATCGTTATGGGAAGGAACAAAAAATATTAGCAGCGCCATTTGGAATTATATGCCTTCACTAAGGTCAACAGAACCAGCAACAACAATACCAGTTGGTGACGAGGTTACAACCAACTCGCCTAGCTGGCTTAGTACTATAGCATCAAAATTCGGTAATACATTGGCTACACAGACCGTTGACTCACTTACGAGAGCACTAGACATAGCAAAAACAATGGCTTTGACAACAGCAGTAAGCTTTGCCTTAAAGCAAGCCATGAGCGGCGTAGAGGAGGCATTAAAAAACCCTCAAACAAATGAACAAGAACTACAAGCAAAGGTAGATGCATTAGAAAAACTTGTAAGACAGATAAACTCTGAACAAAAAAAGTAAATCTAAAAGTAACTAAAATAGGCTGGTTAATTCCAGCCTATTTTTAGTTCTTTTTTTTATTGTTTTAACATTCTCTAATACTTTTACTTTTATCCTCTGGCATTAATAGTTTATCCATAACATCATTTGCATGATCTACAAGAATAATATCAATACCTTCAGTCATTGTATCAAGTTCTGCTAAATTATGACTGTTTTTTCGCGGTAAAATAACATAAGGAATATTATTGCGCTTTGCTGCTAAAATTTTTTCCTTTACGCCACCAATTGGCATCACTTCTCCACGTAGATTCAGTTCTCCTGTCATGGCATAATTAGAATTGATTGGACGATTTGTTAATGTTGAAAGCATTGCGGTGAGTATTGCAAGTCCTGCTGAAGGACCGTCTTTTGGTACAGCTCCTGCCGGAAGATGAATATGAAGATCGTAATTAGTAAATAATTTATTATCAATGCCAAAATCTTTGGCATGAGCACATGCATAGCTACGTGCTGCTTGCGCCGATTCCTTCATCACGTCTCCTAATTGACCTGTCAATAATAATTTACCTGTTCCTGGCATAAGCATTGCTTCAATTTGCAATATTTCACCCCCAAAGACTGTCCATGCAAGTCCATTCGAAATTCCGATCTGATGATCTTTGTTTATTCCATCATCAATAAATTTACATGGGCCTAAATGATCCTCAAGGGTATCAACAGAGAATCCATTAAATTGTTTTGTTTCAACAAATGTACGTGCAGCTTTTGAACATAATTTACTAATAAGTCTTTCAAGCTGACGCACTCCTGATTCGCGTGTGTAATTAGTGATAATCTTTTGAATAAGAGGATCAGCAATAGCAATATTATGATTTTCAAGTCCTGCATTTTCTATCGATTTTTTGACCAGATGTTGACGTGCAATATTTATTTTTTCTTCGAGAGAGTAACCACTTAATTCAATAATTTCCATACGATCACGTAATGGCTCTGAAATAATATCAGCATTATTTGCTGTTGCAATAAACATAACTCCTGATAAATCAAATGGTATACCAAGATAATTATCATAAAATGTCTTATTTTGTTGTGGATCAAGTACTTCAAGCATTGCTGCTGATGGATCACCTCTAAAATCTGCGCCTATTTTATCCAACTCATCAATAACAATAAGTGGATTGCGAGATTTTGTTTTGCGTAATGTTTGAATAAATCTGCCTGGCATTGCACCGACATATGTTCGGCGATGCCCGCGAATCTCTGCTTCATCCTTAACGCCGCCAAGTGATATTCGCCCATACTCTCTTCCTAGGCTCCGAGCGATTGATTTTCCTAAAGATGTTTTACCTGTTCCTGGAGGACCTACAAAGCAAAGTATTGGGGCAAAACCATCTTTTTTAAAATTTCGTATTGATATAAAATCAAGTATTCGTTCTTTAATATCCTTTAAACCAAAGTGATCTTCATCAAGGATGTCTTTAGCATGAGTAATATCAAGATTATCCTCGGTTGCATTGTTCCATGGTAAAGCAAAAATCCATTCTAAATGATTACGTGTTACCGTTGCTTCCAATGAATCCGGGGCTGTACGTTCGAGTCTATTAATGTTTCGTTCAATCTCTTTTTTTATTTCAGCGGAAACTTCAAGAGCACTCAATTTTTCACGCATGTCTTCAATATCTTCAAGATCATCTTCTCCAAGTTCTTGTTTGATAGCTTTGAGTTGCTCACGCAAGTAAA
>DATIEE010000011.1 GCA_035455925.1 Candidatus Babeliales bacterium | reverse complement strand
TGATGCATCATTATGTACTATTCCTGAAACTGTAAATGCATCTATAGAGATTGTTCCACCTGAAGATATTTTTATTCGTTCTAATGCATTAGTACTTAATGATAAGTCACCAGAATTTGCTGATAATCCTGTTGTAGTACTACCAGTAAATGTAAGAGATGGAATCAATGAAGTTCCCGCAGGTAATTGTAATATACCAGTCATAACATCGCCTGCTTTTGCTACCTTGCTATTAAGTTGTGCTTGTATTGGAGATGTTGTACCAGAGAGATAATTAAGTTCAGTATTAGTAACAATGCTTGAGTTAAATTGATTAGTTATCGCAGACGTTGTTACAACTCTATCAGGTGTTAAAGCACCAACAATAAAATTATCATCTGTTTTAAGTATATTTGCACCATCTCTGTAAAGATTAGTATCCGAACCAAAGATAAGCTTTGTATTAACTGTCGGTAATTGTACTTCATTATTAACACCATCAAATTGTATGAGCGTATATTGTGGCACTATTGATTGGCCGACAATATCACTATTTTGATATTTAAGCGCAAGCTCACCAGTCGAACCATTTTTTTGCAGATCCCAGCCTCGTAATGCAGATATTCCACCAACAGGATGTCCTTCATCGGATAATAATTTAATACTAACAGTTTTAGTACGATCTTGAGTGATAGCTGCAATATCGGCATTATCCAATGAGTTAATAAACCATGTTGATGGATTATGTAACGGATTATTAAAACCTATAGCTTGAGTTGAATAGAGTGATGGCTGGTAGCTAATTTCTGGATTAATATTTGATGTTATCGCCGCTTGTATTAAAGCTGTATTCTTATCTGATATTGATCCAATTGAAAGTGAGCTATTGGAGCTTAAATCAAAATAAGCTACTACAACATTCGTTGGATCATTAATGCTGATTTTATTGCCTGTTGCCGTACCAGCATTAAAATTTAACGTAGAAATTCCTTCTTGTAAAATATCTGTTACACAATTCTTAATTACAAGGCCTGAAGCAGAAAGATTGGTTGATGATACATTACCGGGAACGCCAATGTGAAGTCCAGTAGTATAATTATGCATACTCCCACCAGAGATATTAACGGTAGCATTATCAGTAACGATTATTGCTGTTCCTTCAGTGTTACCGGTAATACTGCTTCCATTAAATTCACAACCGACGACTTCTGCAATAGACCCTGCGCCACTAACTTTTATATCAACATCTAGATTTCCTGTCGTTAATGCAAAAGTGCAACCTGATAAAACAAGATGAGCGGATGTTTCCTGAATAATATCAAATGCATTAAGCCTAAAACTAATATCATTCACGCTCATAATAGCATTATTGGTAATATTAATAGCTGTATCACAAAGGCCACAGGTACCACTATTCAATACAACATGAGAATCAGACCCTGTTGCAAAAATTCCTTTATTTACCACAGGATCATTCATCATTGTAGTGCCAAAAACAGTACAACTGTTCCATTCAACATTAGCGTTACTAATACTAAGCGCTAAGCCATTATTGATAAATAAACATGTATTAAATCCATAAGAATTATTAACGCCTCCAATACAATCAACACCAATAAGAAAATTTAAAACTCTCACATTATTTAAAGTTGTTAAATTACCCGAAGCAAGTATAATCCCTGTTGCTACTGGCGCAAAAGAGGCAAAGGATATCGTAGTAATTTCTATAGGATTATTTACCAAAAGTAGGTTATTTTCTGGAGTGTTAGGCATAACGATAACACCGCTTGGCGAGTCACCTACTATAGAAATTCCGTCAGCGGTTATCGTAAGTGGGCCTGTGCTATTGTTTTCAATATAAATACCAGTGCTGATTTTGATAGTTATGGGATTTAATGATGAAGAAAAACTATTGGCAATGGTAATTGCCTGATTAAGAGTTGCATAAGGAGTGCCAAATGAGCCATCGCCGGTTAGATCATTACCATATTTTGTAACATAGATAGTTTTACTATTTTCAGGAGGAACAGATCCCTCTTGCCAAGCCCATTCTAAATCTGTTGGTATTGTTAAGTTTGCACGCAACAATTGGGTTCCAGCTGGAGGTATCGAGGGTAATGTAAGCGTATAACTAGGTGAAATAATACTTGATGGTGCTTGTATGCCAATATATTTTGTTCCAGAGGTATCTTGAAATTTGAGAAGATCCTTAATTATCGCATCAGCAATACTTATTTCTTCAACAGAAAAATTACCCGAAACATCACGGGAAACAATAGTATTTGGTATATTAAGATTAGTCGCTGTAGTCGCGGAATTTGCAACTTTACCTGCAGTGCTAATTGTTGCTAATTTAGTATCAACAATTGCAGCAGCGGGATCAATATCAGCATTCACTACTAACGAACTTGATAAATTACCTAATGCATCATTATGCACAACACCTGTAGGAGCAAGCGAACTTATTTTAAGACTCCCATCAATAATTTCATTATTCACCGATAATGTTCCGCTTACAATCTGATCTACTACTGATAAATCTGTAAAAGACAGCGCACCTGTTAACGTTAAATTTTGAATCGATGCATCTTCGCAAAGGAGAGTATTTATAGATGCATTTTGCATTATTGTATCATTTACAGATAATGTTCCGCTAACAGATTCATCTATAACTGATAAATTTTTAGTACAAAGATGATTCATGCAATTTTCAACTATTAAATTATCAACAATCAAAGATTTAGCCGTTGCATCTTTAGCTGACAGGCTTCCTTCAATAGTAATATCTTTTTTAAATAATGCTGATTTACCAATCTTTAACTTACCCTTGGCGTATATACCTTGTTTTGCGTTTATATGTTTATGAAAAATACTTGCACCTAATACATTAATATTCTTATTGATTTTTAACTTTTTTAGGTGATGGGCACGAGTTGTGGGACAAAAATAATTATCTTTAACAGAATCAGGTAGTTTTAAAGTCTCTGAATTGATAGTTAATAAGCCCTGTTCAACTTGATTAATGATTTCATCAACTTTTATAATTATTTGCTGTAAAGAGTTAAAATCTAATTTTTTACAATTAGATTCGAGAATCAATTTGGCGTACAAAAGAACTTCAATTACAGAATCATATTCTGCAATTAATATTCCTTCTTTAATATGATTTTTAAATTCGTAAAGTGGTGAATTAATATCGCTATCTAAATTACTAACTTTTGTTATTACATCGACTATATCGCTTAATTCTTTACCAAGATATATATATGATGCATTAGTGTTTTTAGCAATATGATCTATTTCATATAACGATAAATTGATAAGAATATCTTGAGCTATTGTGTGTAAAGGCAGTGGTGCAATGAGCAAAGAAAATGATATAAACAATGAAAAAAATCTATAAAAATAACCAAAAAACATAAAAATCCTTTTTGTGTGATATAAATACAATGAAATGAATTGAATTTATACAAACAAAAAAAATGCTGTCTTCACAAGAGTTTTTTTAATTTATGCAAAACCGTTTTTTAAAAAGGAATATACTGATTATAAATAGCAAGATTATGATGCAGACAAGGATCAAGCGGAGCTGTTTTCATCGCCATTAATACAGCAGACTTTCCTATTTCATATTCTCCCGCATACAAAGCACATTGTCCTAAAATATCATATCGTAAATAATCATAAATTCTTTTTTCAACAAACATATTGTTATTATGGGGATATGGTAACTGTGCTGCACGAAAAGCAAAAAGATACGCAATAGCATGTTGATGGTTACGAATATAATAACATGCAATTCTAAACAATGGCTCTACCCGATGAGGCAACATAGTATGTGCTTTTAAATAATAATATAAAGCATCATTCCACGTATATTGTTGTTCTATAGCATCATTACTTATATTTTCCATAATATATTCGATTGCATATCCAATACGGTATGCAGATAAATATTTTTCTTCACTTAAATCTTCAAATTCTAATCTTTTTTTATAATAAAAAATTGCTTCTTCCCAATTATTAAGAAACTGACAGGTTTGCCCTAGATAAAAAAGTGTTCGTGAATCTGTAAAGTTAGCTTCATAACTTTTTTTTAATAATTCATAATCACGAATGCATCGGGCTTTTGATTTTTCTTGACCATATTCTTGTGGTGCATATTCAAAATAAACGGAATCAGGCAAAGCTCCACTTGTATTATCAGGAATTGACTCATGAACAACGCCAACATAACGAATATTATGACCCTGTCGGATTAACCGAGGTACATAATGATTAATAGAATCTTGGGAG
>DATIEE010000010.1 GCA_035455925.1 Candidatus Babeliales bacterium | reverse complement strand
GATATATTTGCTCCATAGGTAATTAACATATTTACTATGTTTATATCATTTGTAGCAGCAATTATAAGAGGAGTATCTCCGTATTTGTTTTTGAGAGTAATATTTGCTCCTTTTTTAAGTAATAATTGTACTAAGTCTATGTTCTTTCCATTACAAACACTATACAGAAGAGTATTGCCGTCACAATCACAATGATTAATATTAATTTTTAATGTATTAAAAATTAATTCTATTGTTGATATATCAAGTCCCTTGTTACATGCATTTTGAAAGGCTTTACTATTACATCTTTCAGTATAAATATTTTCATCTATTTTTAGCTTTGAATGATGCAATAGCAAAAGTATGATATCCTCGCTTCCAGAAAGAATAGCTTTATGTAAAGGAGTATATCCATTTTTATCTTGTATATTAATATTAGTTTTAGAATTACTTAATAGAATTTGTAAAACTCCTGTATTTCCTTTTAGAACAGCCATATGCAAAGGAGTGTCTCCATCATTATCTTGTATATTGGGATCAGTTCTTTTATCATTTATTATAATTTGTACCATTTCAATATTGTCTTCTTGAACAGCCCGATGCAAAGAAGTATTTCCATACTTATCTCGTATATTTGAATTAGTTTTAGCATTACTTAATAGAATTTTTACTATATCAATTCGATTTAGATCCATATCCAGATGTAAAGGAGTATCTCCATATTTATCTTGTATATTAGGATCAGTTTTTTTATCATTTACTAGTATTTTTACCATTTCAATCTTGCCTCCTCGAACAGCTCGATGCAAAGGAGTATATCCATCTCTATCTCGTATATTTGGATCAGTTCTTTTATCATTTATTATAATTTGTACCATTTCAATCTTGCCTCCTCGAACAGCTAGATGCAAAGGAGTATTTCCATAGTTATCTTGTATATTTTGATCAGTTCTTTTATCGTTTATTAGAATTTGTACCATTTCAATATTGCCTCTTTGAACAGCAAGATACAAAGGAGTAGCTTCATAGTAATCTTGTATATTTGGATTAGTTCTTTTATCGTTTATTAGAATTTGTACCATTTTAATATTGCCTCCTTGAACAGCAAGATGCAAAGGAGTAGCTTCATAGTGATCTTGTATATTTGGATCTGCAGAATAAAATAATTTATACCATAAGTAACTAATTATATAATTTTTATTATACACGAACAAGCTAGTGATGGTGATTAATGCAGTAAGAGGAATAATAGTTTTTATAATAAACGATTTTTCGAAGGTATTTATATAAAAATTTGTGAAAAGTAATAAAGCTAAACAAAAGGAAATTTTTTTGTACTGCATAAATATTATAGATAAAATATACCATAATTTGTTGTTAATAATTGGTGGAAAAATAATTATACCATTTTACCCTAATTATTAACAACTGATTTGGCATGTAGATAAAAAAACAAAAGTTTATTTACTACATAATAGGCAGTGCTTTGTATGGATTGTGGTATCCTTTTTGTTGGCATATGTCATTGAGTAAATTATCTCTAAATTGTTCTTTTTCTATTTTTTGCATCGAATAACTATAAAAATTAAGATTAGAATTAATGCGTAAAGCTATTTCTCTATCAATAGTCAGTGCTTTATAATAGCCCATGATTATTTTAATGACATCATAATCATCTACAGTTCTACGTAATAATGAATATACAATTGCATCAGAACAATAAGGAGTATGGTCTAAAAAAATGTGATATATTCTTTCTTTATGCGTAATATCTTTATTAATAGAATGTTTTAGTACATAATTATAGAGACTTTCAGCCACATCTACAGGCCTAAGTTTATTAGTATTTCTTGTATTGATCTCAGCGCCATTTCCGATGCACCAACTAATAAAATCATTAACCTTATTATATGTACTTTTATCATTATTAGTGATTGTAGATATTTGATGTAATTCATTATTAAGAAAAGCAGCTCTTTTATTGTGATCATTCTCTTTGTGATTGAGTTTATTTATGTCTTGAATAATCTTATGGGAATAAGCAATATATAATATTGTTTCTTTATTGTTATTTATGTCTAATATATTTGCTCCACCTAAAAGTAATGCATTAACTATATCTATAGCTTTCTGCGCAGCAAGCATAATAGGAGTATCTCCATTCCTATTTTGTATATTGGGATCAGTTCTGGAATTACTTAACAGTATTTTTACAATTTTTCTATTGTTTCTATCTATAGCTTTATGCAAAGGAGCATTTCTATCCTTATCTTGTATATTTGGATCAGTTCTGGAATTACTTAACAGCATTTTTACAATTTTTCTATTGTTTCTATCTATAGCTATATGCAAAGGAGTATTTCCATACTCATCTTGTATATTGGGATCAGTTCTAGAATCATCTAAAAGTATTTTTACAATTTCAATCTTTTTTTTATATATAGCTATATGCAAAGGAGTATTTCCACCATTATCTTGTATATTGGAATCAGCTCTTTTATCATTAATTATACTTTGTACAATTGTAATATTTTCTTTATCCATATCTAAACGAGTATAATATCCATAGTTATCTTTTATATTGGGATCAGTTCTAGGATCATCTAACAGGATTTTTACCATTACAATAAAGTTTAATATAACAGCGCAATGCAAAGGAGTATCTCCAAATTCATTTTGTATATTGGGATTAGCAGAATAAAACAATTTATACCATATGTAATGGATTAGATAATTTTCATTGTACACCAATAAGCCGCTGAGTGTTGCCATTGCAACAAGAGGAATTATAGTTTTTACGACAAACGATCTTTCATAAGTACCTATGAAAAAATTGGTAAAAAATAATAATACTAAACAAAAGGAAATTTTTTTGTACTGCATAGATTTTAATATTACAGAAAGTTTTTGTTCAAAGAAATAAAAAACAACGATAGAAGCACAGTATTATTTATAATTGTTCAAGAATGGTTCGTTCGCTAAAATAATGCTTTGCTCTACCAACAATTTGATATTCATCTGGTCCTTTACCAAGAAGAGCGATAATTGATCCATTATCAGATGCATGATAAGCAAGTTCAATAGCTTTTTTACGATCAGGTTCTTGTACGATTTTATGACGCAATATCTCTGGAATACCACTCGTAATATTATCAGTAATAACAGCTACATCTTCTAATCGTGGGTTATCTGACGTTATTACAACAATATCGGCAATGTGTGCTGCAATATATCCCATCATTGGTCGTTTTGATATATCTCTGCCACCACCAGCGCCAAAAACTACAATTAAGTGTGATGTTAAAGCACGCAATGTTGACAATACCACACGAAATGATTCCGGGTTATGAGCATAATCAATAAAACATCGAGCTCCATTTGGCAAAACATGTTCTTGGAGCCGTCCCGGAACACCATTAAATATACATAATGCATCTTGAATAGTAGTTGCGCGTATATTTAATGCTAAAGCCATGCTAATTGAAGCTAATACATTGTATGCGTTATAAGCACCAAATAATGCTGAACAAACAAAATCATTATTCTTATTATAATGGTCAATAGTTAATTCAATGGTAGAAATTGGATCTACCACAAACGAACCCTTATATCCTCTGATAGTGTCGGAAAAACCATATGCCAATGCTGAGCAATATTGATTAAGTAATCTCTTACCATGCTCATCGTCTCCATTAATAAATAACGGTGCGGTAGGTTGGGTCATAGTAAAAATAATTTTTTTTGCAGCAAAATAATCTTCAAGTGTTGAATAAAATTCTAAATGTTCATGAGAAAAATTGGTAAAAATAATACCACAAAAAGAAATACCATTAACTCTATGCAAGGTAAGTGCCTGAGCAGCAACTTCCATCACTACATATTCAACGTTATTTTCACCACACAATTTCAAAAATTGTTGCAAATAATCTGGTTGAGGTGTAGTTAATGATGAAGGAAAATTATATCCACAAATACGATTTTGAACAGAACTAATAAGTGCTGTTTTATAACCAGCTTCGTGGAGAATATGCTCCAATAAAAATGATGTAGTCGTTTTCCCTTTAGTGCCAGTAATACCAATTATCTTCAAATTTTGCGCAGGAAAACCAGCTTTTTTCGCACTCAGTTCAGCTAATGATTTACGCGTATCAAGAACACGTACAATGGTAACATTCTGTGTAGCAATATAAGCGCACATAGCATCATCTAAAAAAGTAGTATGGTGCACGACAATTGTACGTGCACCCTTTTCAATAGCCTTTTTTATATAAGTAACACCATCTTCGGTATAACCTTCAATTGCAACAAAACACGATCCTTCTCCAACAAAATCAGTATGACATGTCACGGGAAATATCGATGGCATAACAATTGGTATATATATAGACATTTGCCTATACTCTATACGTACGCAATTGATCAATTACTTGTGTTCTTATTTTTGGTAATAACATTAATAAGCCATATAAGTTAATAAAAAGCATAATAGCAATGACAATATCAGTTAAATCCCATACTACGTCTACTGCAGCTAACGATCCACCAAATGCACAAAGACTATATACTATCGTAAATAAATTATCAAAACGATTATTAGTCACATATAGCCATGCAGATCGGACAACGTATGCATAAGAAACCATTACACCAAATCCAAAACTAATAGCAAGGAAACTAACAATCCAGCCACCATACGCACCAAAAACTGTATCAAATGCTGCAATAGTTAATGCGGTACTATTTAGACCACTATTCCATACGCCAGAAGCAACAATACATACAGCGACAATAAAACCAATACACGTACTAATAAAAGTACTTACCATGCCCATAAAACCATTTTGCGCTGCATTATCATTACCAGTGGAACCAAACAAAATAGCTGCCGAACCAAGCCCTGATTCAGTACAAAAAACTGAACGTGCCATACCCATAACAATCATCTGTTGAAGAGAAAAACCAACTGCGCCACCTGCAACGGCATTAAATCCAAGTCCACTTGTTACAATTAAATAAAGCGCAGATAATAATGATTTATAATGAAATAATAAAACCGATATAGAAGAGAGCATGAAAACTATCACTTTAATGGGTACAATACTAACAGAAATTTTTACAATACGCTGAGCACCCCCAAAAAGAATGTAAAGAACGAATCCTAAAAGAGCAAGTCCTGTATATAATGGTGCAACTCCCCATGTAGATGACAGGCTGACTGCAATTGAATTTGCTTGAGCAATATTACCACCAATCAATCCATAAAATACACATGAAAAAGCATAAATAAAAGGAAGATATTTTCCACCCGGAACTGCTTTTAAATAGAGCATAGGTCCGCCAAGAACAGTTTTTTCTGTCGATTTTGATGCATAAAGCGTACTTAAATAAACTTCAGCAAAACGCACTGCCATCAAAATAAAACCAAAAATTACAAACCATAATGCCGCACCGGGACCACCTGCATAAATTGCAGTAGCGACACCAGCAATAATTCCATTTCCCAAATTTGAATTAATGGTACTAATAAATGCATGAAACGGAGATACATTGCTTTCCTGCTGAACTCCGGTATCTGAAGGCGCTACCGTAGACTTTAAGGCTGTCCATAAATATCTAAATTGAATACCACGTAGCGCAACGGTATAAATAATGCTGATAATAATAACATATATCAGTAATGGCCAACCATTAACCATACTACTCAGTGTTTTTATAAATTCTGGTAAAGATATTTTAGAAATACCTACTAAGCTTCCAGCTTGTGGAGTAACTTCTATCAATGAATTGTAATCTGTAAGACCCATACATACCTCTCTATCAATAAACAATTAATTTTACAATAATATCAGATTAAGTATACTCATATTTTAATACTTTGATAAGGCCTAAAAAATATGAAAATCCTTGCTCTCGATATTGGCGATCGTTGGACTGGCATTGCTATTTCTGATCCACTTGGTATTCTACCACGTCCGTATGACACAATAAAAACAACCGATATATACACATACTTAGAAAAAGTTATTAAAAAAGAGAATGTTTCAATAATTGTTGTTGGACTTCCTACAACATTACGCGGCACTGAAAGTGATCAAACAAAAAAAATTATTGCTATGACAGAAGAATTGCGCATTTATTTTCCACATATTGAATGGAAGATGTGGGATGAGAGATTAACGAGCAAGCAAGCTGCTGGAATAAAATCGATAAAGACTAAAGATGATAAGCTTCGATCTCATGCTATAGCAGCTGCGATATTTCTTAGCACCTATCTTGAATATAAACGTTTTCATGAAAACTTATCTTCTGAATCATCCTAGTTATACGTAGGTAAAAAAATCACCTCTTTATTGACAATAAGGAGATTTATGCTTTAACTTGACAATAAAAAAAGGAAAACAACTTGAAGCACATCAGCACTATCGTTATTACCATTGTACTGTAGTGATAGGCTTATAGCTAAAAGGGGTAGTCATATGAAATGTCAAAAATGTGATGGTTTATTGGTTCTACAAACATTTTTTGATAATCCTCTTAATTTTGAGGGGTGGAAATGTTTAAATTGTGGTAAAATAGTATTAAAAAAAGAAAAGCCTATTGAGTATGACTCATTTAGTCTTTTTTATCAGCAACAAAAATATAAAAATCGTAACTGAGATAGTATGCATTCATACATAGCAATTCAAAACACCTATGATATTTTCGAAATGGCGCTTTTCATTAATAACCAACGCGTTGATTATGCATATGAAGACAAGCGCCACACGAGTAAATTATTTATCCCACTTCTTGATCAATTATTAGTCAGAAATTCAATACATATTTCTAATCTCTCTTTTTGTGCAGTAAATTGCGGTCCTGGTCCTTTTTCTACCTTACGATCAATAATTGCTTCGGTTAATGGATTACATGCAGCTACAAATATACCACTCATGAGCATTGATGGTCTTGAGGCATTATTTTTGGAATCTTATGATAAAAATTATAGCAATACCATCATTTTATTAAACGCATTTAATAATGAAGTATATTATCTTATTGCGCATCAAGATAAAATTATTGCAAAAGGATACAAACCAATTACTACCTTTCTTGTTGATATTAAACAACGACTATCTAATCAACCAATTAATTTTATCGGCAATGGCGTAACTCTGCATTATAATCTTATTACAAATGAACTCGGCGATAACGCCATTATTCAAGAAAATAGCCCACAATTTTGCTCGCTTGAAATTATTGGCAGATTAGGATTAGATATGTTTATGCATAATAAAAAAACTACTGACTATCTTATGCCATTACATTTAAAAAAACATGCTGTGGAATTATAATAAGTATTAATTTTATTCACTGGTAAAAAGAAATTGTTATGATAGGTGAAATAATTAAATTGTTATAATACGATATACAATAGTTAAATTTATCTTTTTCAGAGCGCTATCAGACCTAAAATTTTTATTTCTAAAAAGTCAACAGAACCTAATCATTAATTTAGCCATTTTGACAAATCTTCTTTTTAAAAGTAAAATTGTCCAAATTTATACTAGAAAAAAACAATAATCCTACTTGTTTCAATATTAAAGTGGCAAGATATAAATCATATTAATGAAATTTTTGAATAATATAAAATTACCAAATTACACTAAAATTCCAGTAAAAATCAAAGAAGCATATAAGGGGCTTAATGAAAAATAAATTACATAATATACTAGCTTATTTATGCATAGCTCTATCTTCTACTGCCGCCTATGGCAAAAGAGATAGCTTATCACCTTACAAACATTTTTTTGATTTTTCTGGTTATATAAACTACAAAGCTTTTTATGATACACGACAAGTGCAAGGAGAATCTGATGATCAAACATTATTCTATCCTAAAGCAAAAATATGCAGCCCAACTGGTGATATCAATGCAAAAGGACAAGGACAGATGCTTCCTATTGAAACACGTATGCGTGTTACTATGCATGGACCAAATATACATCATAACACTCGGGAGAAAGGGATTATTGAGGTAGAATTTAGAGGTAACACTAATGGAAATAATTCAGTAAATCTTGTTAATATGCGCCATGCATATGGACAGCTTGACTGGAATAAATCAACATTTATCTTTGGTCAAACATGGCACCCGCTCAATGTTATTGAACTTATTCCAAACACTGTTTCCTTTAACTCTGGTCGCCCATTTGCAGTTTACACACGTTCACCAATGGTAAATTATACCTATCATGCACCATCTCTTGATATTATAGTCGCTGCAACATCACAAGTTGATTTTGATAGCGATGGACCTTTAGGACTTAGCGCGCAGTACATGCGGGATGCTGTTATACCTAATTTACATTTTCAATTAAAAGGGTTTTACCAAGAGCATATTACTACCGGAATAGGAATAGACTATCAACGTATTACACCACGCCTTGTCTCTAATACAGGATACAAAGTTAAAGAAAATTTAAGTAGCTTAAGCGGCATTTACTATCTAAAATTACAATGGCCTAAAATCGATATTCGCAATACACTCATGTTTGGCGGCAATGTCTCAAACTACGGCTTAATTGGGGGTTACGCTGTTGAAAAAAGATCAATTAACCCCATAACACAATCTCAAAAGTATACAACAACACGCACACTCTCTGGATGGTCTGATTGGACAATAATACCTACAGATTTTTTTGAAACAGGATGGTTTATTGGTGCAGAAAAAAATTATGGTTCACGTAAACAAATAGAACATGATATTATTGGCCCTGATGGCATTGTTAAAGATCGTAGAATATTTGGACTTGGTAATGATATTGATACAGTAATTAGATTTTCACCACGAATGCGCTTTAATATCAAACAGATAACGTTTGCATTAGAAATTGAATATACACGTGCCGCATTTGGTGATACGCGAATTACACCCGATGGACTTAATGATTATGGGCGTGCAATCAATCCTATTCCCGTTGCAAATACGCAAGTCTTATTTTCGACATTTTTATTTTTTTGATCAATACACAATTAACTTTTGGAATATTTATTAGAATATTTATATGCAAGTTCGGGGCCTAAATTCTGTGTAAGATTTATCGGATAGGCAAAACTATCCTTATCATTAGCAGGAGTAAGTGTGATTGTACCATCATCATATCGCTTCAAAATATATTTTCTTGTTTCTGCAGTATCGTCCTTAAGTTCATTGTGCGTAGGTAATTTTTTCATAGCAACTAAAGGCAAATTATAGATCATAATAAATAATATCGCATATATTTTTTTCATAAAAATTCTTATTCCTGGTAATAAGTTAATAATTTTAAACTTCTAATAATGATAATTTTGTTTTAAACAACTATCATGTTTTTTGTATGTTTGCGCCATAATAACCTCTCATTCTGATGATTTTTTTCTCTTATTATACCCTAATTTTTTTTCAAATCTTATATGTTTAGTTTTTTTTGGATTTATTATATAATAAAAACCGGAATTTTTTATTTTGCTTAATAATTAGAAATTTATTATTTTACCACAACACACTTCTTCACTTACTGATAATTTCTGGTACATTATATAATAGAACTTTAAAATATATGCCATTTTTACATAAGGGTTTATCATGAATGATAAGCACTCGCATCAGCATAGCCATAGTCATGATCATGATATAGAACATACCATTATTGACGAAATGATTTGTCATTTACCATATGCAATTTATTCTGTTGCATTCAGCTTAATTATATTAAGCGTATATTCAGTTTTTTCTATGGCCCTTGATCCTATTCTAGTAAAAAAAGGTAGCAAAGCTTTATTTCATAGCTTTCATTTTATGCATATTGTTTTTGCTGCAACAGGAACAGTTATAACATTCTGTCGATTTTCCAAAAACTATTTACGAGCTTTGATCGTCGGCATTGTCTCTCCAACATTTTTTTGTATTTTATCTGATGCTATTTTACCGTATATTGGTGGTACGCTCCTTGGTGTACAAATGCATTTTCATGCATGTTTCTTAACCGAACCGCAGCGCGTTATTCCTTTTTTAATCGTTGGAATTATTAATGGTTTTGTTATGAGTTCTCATCATAAAAGCAAACAAGGCGGTTACTCTTTAAGTTCTCATGCCACGCATATATTCATTAGCTCTCTAGCTTCAACATTTTATTTAATATCGCATGGCTTTACAACATGGTATGCCTCTATAGGCAATGTTTTTGTTCTTTTAATTGTTGCCGTTGTTGTCCCGTGCACATTAGCAGATGTAGTTGTTCCAATGACAATGGCGCGATTAGGTGTTAAATCAAAATCATGTTCTGGTTAACGGTAGATAATTATTAAGCTTAAAGAGGAGCATTAATGAGGAATATTCGTTTTGACACCATCACAAAACGCTATAACGATGATCTTGTAATAAATAAACTTTCATTGAATATTCCTGGAGGTACTTTCTTCGCACTTCTTGGCCCAAGCGGAAGTGGAAAAACAACTCTATTACGTCTTATCGCTGGCCTGGAAGAACCTGACAGTGGATCAATTTTTTTGGGTGATCAAAATATTACTCATATGCCTATCTACAAACGTCGTGTTAATACAGTATTTCAAAATTATGCATTATTTCCCCATATGGATGTTTTTGACAATGTTGCGTATGGTTTATCTATGAAAAATATACCTACAGACATTATTACAGAAAAAGTTATCAAAATATTAACAACAGTTCATCTGGATAAACATATTTATAAATCTATACATACCCTTTCTGGTGGGCAAAAACAACGCGTTGCATTAGCAAGAGCAATAATCAATGAACCTGATGTATTATTATTAGATGAACCATTGGCAGCATTAGATTTAAAATTGCGCGAAAAGATGTTGATAGAACTTATCGATCTACAATCAACGCTTAAGACAACATTTGTGTATGTTACTCATGATCAATTTGAAGCATTAACGGTTGCTGATCATATGGCAATTATGAATCATGAAGGAGAAATTGAACAAGTAGGAACTCCTAAAAATATTTATGAATTCCCTTCTAGTACTTTTGTAGCAGCATTTGTAGGAATAACTAATTTATTACAAGGCATATTACATATTATCGGTGAACAATATCATATTGAATTTGCTAATCTGGGCATGTTTGAAGTTGTTGCTGCAGAGGAGAAAAAAGAATGGATACGACATGGTAATACTATTTTTATGAGCTTGCGACCTGAAAAAATTGAAATTAGTAAAACATGTATGGTTGGTTTCTCTAATTTTTTAACAGGCATTGTGCAATCAATCGTCTACCATGGGCGCTCGACTCAATATAATGTGCGATTAAAAAACAATGAAATAGTACAAGTATTTGAGCAAAATGAAGAACACTTTCCACAAGAAATTATTGACTATGATGATTCCGTATTTTTATATTGGCAAAAAGAAAATGTGGTATTACTTGAAAAATGAAAATTAAAAAAAATATTAAAAACTTTTTTGCTGAATATGCATCTTTTATATTTTCTGTTCCCGCAATTTTGTGGCAAGTATTATTTTTATATGCTCCATTTTTACTTGTCCTCTACACAAGCTTTAAAAGTGACGATAGCAACATTAGTATAACATTGAGCAATTATATCACTATGTTAAGCAGTCCTTATTTTTATATAATTGCACGATCAATTTTTATTGCTACAGGTGTTACTTTTTTATGTCTTTTGTGTGGATATCCGGTTGCATATTTTTTAGCTATTACTGTACATAGACGTTGGAAAAATTATTTATTATTTTTATTAACATTACCATTTTGGACTAATTTTTTAATTCAAATTTATTCATGGATATTTATTCTTGATTATAATGGATTGATTAACATGTTATTATTAAAAACTGGTTTAATTCAAAACCCATTACCTATGATTAATAATATAGGGGCAATTTTTTTTGTTATGCTGTATTATTATCTCCCTTTTATGATTATGCCTCTGTATAGTATTTTAGAAAAGATTCAACAAGATGTTCTTGAAGCATCAATGGATTTAGGTGCAACGCATTGGCAAACTTTTAAATATATTACTATCCCTCTTTCAATGTCTGGAATTAAAACAGGAATTTTTTTAGTATTTGTCCCTTCATTTGGCGAATTTGTTATACCTTCAATTGTGGGTGGTGCTCATCATATGTTTGTCGGATCATTAGTCTCTCACTATTTTTTGGTGGTACAAGACAAACAACTCGGGTCAGCTTTTACTATAGTAAGTGGATTGGTATTAATAATATGCATTTTGTTTTTACATTGGTTATGTTCATTTCCTTTCCGTAAAATAGTACGTAAAAGGATAGTGAAATGAGAAATTTCAACTCATATATACTACCAACTATTGTTATATTTTTTTATTTTTTTTTATATATTCCCATCTTTATTTTGATATTATTTTCTTTTAACGATAATCCATTTACCTGTACTTGGACATCATTTACATGGCAGTGGTATTATGACCTTTTTGCATCTGTCGAAATATGGCATGCTTTAAGAAATTCGCTTATTATTGCTGTAGCATCAGTTGCATTAAGCTTAATGATCGGTATAAATTTTATTTTTTTTGGAACTCATCAGTTTGTACAACGCACATTATTTCTATTCTATGGTAGTTTAGCAATGCCTGAAATAGTATTAGCTGTAGGATTACTTTCTTTTTTTTCTTTCTTTTCTATACCTCTTGGCACAACAACATTAATTGTTGGCCATACCTTACTTGGTCTTGGGTACGTGGTGCCTATTTTACAAGGTCGATTTGTCGAATTAGACAAAGGTTTAATGGAAGCATCATATGACCTTGGCGCAACACAAAGACAAACATTTTTTTATGTTGTAATGCCTCTGTTAATGCCGGCATTGATTACAGCAGGTCTTTTAGTTTTCATTATTTCTTTAGATGATTTTATAATTTCATTTTTTTGCTCGGGAGCGTCAGTGCAAACATTACCTTTATATATTTTTGCTGTAATTCGTACTGGTGCTTCGCCAATGATAAATGCATTATCAACAGTTATGCTTGTGTTTAGTAGTTGCCTTGTGCTTCTTTTTTCTTTTTTACATGTTAAAAAAACAAGGATGCCAAAATGAAGCATAAACAACCAACTAACATATGGATTGTGTGTGGTATAGTAATTATTTGGACTATCATAATTATATCATCACTTTTTATCGGTCAGGTGTCTACAATATATAATCACGATACTCATATTAATGTTCTTGTATGGGGCCAAGTTCTTGATAAAGAATTTTTATCAGACTTTGAGCGAGAAACCGGTATACAAGTAAATATGAGTTATTTTGAAAACAATGAAGAATTACTTGCCAAATTACATGGACCTGGAGAACATGATTATGATTTAGTTATGCCATCTGATTGGGCAGCTGAATTATTAATTCAGGATGGTTTAATTAAAAAACTGGATCGGAGCAAAATAAATGTATGGAAGACTATTTACCCCGCATTATTGCATCATTATTTTGATATAAATAATAACTACACAATTCCGTTTTACTGGTCATTATTTGGCATTGGAATAAATAAAAAATATTGGCATGAAAAAATGCCCGATCCAACATGGGGTTTAGTTTTTAATGAACAAATTATGCCAGAACGCATTGGTATGGTTGAAGACCCTCGCGCCCTTATACTTATTGCTGCTTCATATCTTTTTGGACATATTGAACAATTGGATACATCAAAAATTAACCAAATAAAACAATTATTGATCAAGCAAAAACCATATGTTGAGATATATACAGATTCACGCGTAGAATATATTTTGGCATCAGGAGTTGTTCCTATAGTTGTTGGTTTACTCGGTGATTTATTAAAAGTGATGCGACGCTTTGATACTATTAATTTTATTCTTCCTAAAGAAGGAGGTT
>DATIEE010000009.1 GCA_035455925.1 Candidatus Babeliales bacterium | reverse complement strand
TAAAATAACAAAATTATCACCTTCAATGGCAACTCGTTGTTCTGAGTTTCCTTTACTTGATAGAGAATTATCTAAACATTTTTGTCCATTATTGGGAGATTGATTTTTCGTGCTTTTTGCTATTTTGGTAGCGCAATGCGCAGCTAAAAATGTACCACCAATTGTTAGTCCGACCTTTACTATTTCTACTATCGGTCTAACTAGCAAAGGAAAAGTTATAAAAACGTTAATAAAAGGTTTAATGCTTTTGGTGTTTACAATTTAGACGGAACTCCTAATGCAACAAAAACAAGAATCACTATAAAATCAGGCCGTACTATCAAATCTATTATGAGATAAAATAATGAAAAATGAATTAAAAAAAACCTTAGCTGTGCTCGAAACTTTAAATAAATGCGTTGATGAACACATAATATCAGATAAATATTTTGAAAAGAAATATCAAATCATTAATGATTTAGACCGCCTCGACCAAGAATCAGACAAATTAATAAATTTATTAGAAAATACTACTATTACTAGCTTCAACAAGATAATGGAACAGCTCTGTTTTTTACACATGAATTTAAATAATTACGCTGGATATATAGATCGCATAAGCGATGCCATAAAACTATCTATTGATTTTTACAAAGAAAAAACTCTTTTAAATAGGATACCACATGATTGAACAAATACATAAAATTACTCAGACTCTTATTCGTCTTAATCAACAAGTGAATAATAAAGTATTGTCCTTGGAAGATGTAAATATAATTAAAAGTAATTATGAACATTTATTATTAATTCAACATAACATTGATGAATTATTGCATAAATTTACCCTTCTTCCTTTGACAAACGCAGATAAAATTATACCTATATTGATTAATCTACATCAGGCATTTTCTCAAATAAGCGAATGCTGTTATATATTGGATACAGAACTTATAAAATTTATATGCACAGATGAGAAGCAATGGTCTAATTTTCTTACTATTGCAGCAAAAAAATAGTCCTTTTTTTAGTCTTAAAAAATCCAGCATTTAATTGTTAATATGAAAAAATACGAGAACAAAATAACAAAATTCATAAAATATCGGTTACGTAAAGATCACATAGAAATATTTGATCATGCCTATCAATGCATTAGCCTTTATAATCTTGAACAAGAATATATAAAACATGCAAAGAGGCGCTAGAAGTGTTAAATTGAATTGACTAAAACATAATATTGTTTATAATATTTTATGATAAAAGTTAAATTATTAATTTATAGGGAATTATGTTTTATGGCTATTCAAATGGGAAAAATAATAGTACTTAGCGTTGCTATATGCGGGATAGCTAGTGCAGCAGAAAACATATCTAAGAATCCAATTATAGGTGATAATATTATTAGTTTTTACACACAAAAGTCTGATAAATCTTTAAAACATATTTTGAAGAATGGTGATTTGATACCTGCGCATGGAATTACTATTATTAATAAAGACTGTCATTATTCAGATGGTACTTATATTCAAGCTAAAGATTGCAGTTTTGATAATAAAGGCGTGATGACTATTGATAAGAAATATAATGATAAAAAAGAAACTTTGCTTTCGCAAGAAAATTTATTATGTATAAAAAAAGATACTTTATCAGATAAATTATATGATTCAATTTTATCTAGTTTTGATACAAACAAGAAAGTATTTATGTGCTCTAGTAATACGATTAATAAAAAATTATCAGTATATACAGTTACGAGTATTGATAACGAAAAAGTCACATTAGAAAAAGATAATCAATATAGTCTTTTGATTGAAATGCCATATGATGCTTTAGCCAAAACATTAGCTATCGTATGTTGCGCAATAATATCCGCATTAAAAATTAGTTCGTTTTTATTTTAAATTATTACGTTGTTTTTGAGTCATTATTATTGGTATTTTTGATTGTATTTTAATTTACTCATGATAATAGTTAAAAAGAAGAATCGCCTGCGTATCTGCAGACGATTCTTCTTTTGTTACGTAAATATTGTTGATTAATTAGAAATGATTAACCACATCGGTACCATGTATTATCTGTAGCATAATAAACATAAGTACTTGATGAAAAACCAACTCCAAATGCAAACGCGGTAAGTCCGTTAGCAATTAGTGCTCCATTACCATCATTAATTGCAGTAAGAGCAAGATTTGATCCCAAAACAACAGAGAAATATTGACCATTAGTTGGTGCAGCAGGGAATTGAACGGTAACAGTTATGGGCAAGGTTCCTGCTGGCTTTAGAAGTAATATTGATGTTGTTGGGTTTGCAGTTACTGTTGACAAATCTAAAGGAGTAGCTACCTGTATTGCTTGGTTGCACCATGGATTTAATAGAAGCATTTGTGGTGTTATGGTAATATTTGTTGTATTTATTGCTACTTGTTCAGTGCCATTAACATCAAATGAAAGTGTGTTAGCTACCGGAGCTGACAGCCCAGTATTTGTGCTTCCTGTAAATTGAATTGATGGAGTTGCAGTTGCACCAGCAGGCATAATAAGCGTGCCAGTCATAGTGTCACCGCTTTTAAGCACGTTTAATGAAGAACTACCAATTAAATTAGCAGTAATAGTTCCTGCAGCAAAGTCGCCAGAACCATCACGTTTAACAATAGTGTTTGCAGTGTTAAGATTTGTAGCAGCATTAGCAAGGACAGCGCCAGCAGCAATATTTACAGCCGTTTCTCCGCCAACAGTGCTTACAACAGTTGCGCCTTGTGTACCAGTTACATCACCAGCTAATGAACCCGTAAAATTGACAGCTGTTGTTGCTGTAGTTGCGTTACCAACTAAATTAGCAGTAATAGTTCCTGCAGCAAAGTCACCAGAACCATCACGTTTAACAATAGTGTTTGCAGTATTAAGATTTGTAGCAGCATTAGCAAGAACAGCGCCAGCAGCAATATTAGCAGCCGTTTCTCCGCCAACAGTACTTACAACAGTTGCGCCTTGTGTACCAGTTACATCACCAGCTAACGAACCCGTAAAATTGACAGCTGTTGTTGCTGTAGTTGCATTACCAATTAGATTAGCAGTAATAATTCCTGCTGAAAAATCACCTGATATATCACGCGTTACAATGTTGTTTGCAATATTAGAACTAGAAACAGTAGCTAATTTTGTATTACTAATTGTTGCATTGTCGATATCGGCATCAACAATAAGAGAACTCGATAATACACCTATTGCATCATTATGTACAACACCTGCAGATGTAAACGAGCTGATTACAGTAGGGCTGCCTGATATGATCAAATTTTCTATGACACCATTATTAACAGATAATGTACCACTAACTGATTCATCAGTAACTGATAAATTATTAACGCATAAATTGGTCATACAATTGCCAACAGTGAGATTTTGTACAATTGCGTCATCGATGGATGCAGTACCGATAGAAGCATTTTCTATTATTGCATCAAGAATTGTTCCTGATATTGTTAAATTTTCAATTGATGAATTTGTTATGAATGCATCAGTAACAGATAAACTATTAACACATAAATTATCAATACAACTTTCTACGGTCAAATCAGCAACTGATAAATTACCTTTAATTTTAACATCATCATTAAAATTAGCAGATTTGTCCACTTTTAAATGTCCGAGAATGTGAACGTCATGTTTTACCTTTACATCATTATCAAGGGTAGTTTTACCTTGTACATGAAAATGTTTTTTTATAACAGTTGTTGCTAGATTTTCGGCGCGAGATACTGTTGTTGAATTGACAATAAGTGAGCCATTAGAAAGCTTCTTAGTTATTATATTAAGCTGATCAAGCATATCATCTGCGTATTGTTTATCTAAAGAATTATATTGTTTCTGTAGAACCAATTGTGCATGCTCAATGCTTTCAGCAACTGCATTAAAATGGCCAATTATAAATCCTTCATCAAGATGCTTTTTTAACTCGTGAACAGGAGAATTAGGATCTTGATCAAGATCACTTATGGTAGAAATAACAGCTCCAATATTGCTTAAATCTTCCCCAAGATAAATATAATGATTCTCTGATTCTTCCTTAATTTTATTTTTTTCAAATTCTGAAATAGTGTGCATAATGTTTTGTGCTACTGCCGAAAGTGGTAATGGCCCAACAAGAAGCATGAAGGATAAAAGAAATGAGCACGCGCGAGATATTAATAAGTGTTGCATGAAAGGTGTCCTTTTTTTAATAATGATTATTTAACTCTACTTTATGTTATTTTTTTGCATACAAAAAAAGCAACCATTGTAAAAAAATAAAAATCTATGAACATTTATAACAATTATTTTATCATTATTAATAATATATATTCGATGCAATAAAAAAATAAAAGAAAAAGAGATATTAATGATAACTTTAAAAAAAACTTTGTACTTATTATTTTTTATATCAATATCTTTTATACAATCTCAATCACTACCTATAACTATCTTACCGTGGAATATTGTTATCTATATGGAAGCATCTGCAGGGCATCTTTATCAGGCTGCATTCAAAAACCTTAATGAAATAATGCATAATACACCTAAAAATGCACATGTGTTTGTATTTTTACATACACATGGCAATGTAGGATGGTTGTATCATATCACCAAAAATAACATTCATAAAATAAGTGAATTAGCTTGTGATTATTCTGTAGCAGAAACGCTTATTAATGTCATGACTATCGCAATCAAATCAGGCCCCGCGTTGCATTATGGTCTTATTCTTTGGAATCATGGATATGGTATTTTAAATCCAGTATATAATGAAGAAACTAATGATTGGTTTGTGCCATACGATGGTCCCTATACTACTAATTGTTCACTAAAACGTTCTCTTTCTAATAAACATATATATCACCGAGGAATGTGTGTAACTAATAACCGTACATTTTTATCAAATAAGGATATGGTCTACGCATTTGATAGCATATGTAATAAACTTCTTAACGGTAATAAATTGGCCTTTTGTGGTATGGACTTATGTAAAGGTGCAATGTTTGAACATGCATACCAATTGCGTAATTATACTGATTATCTGATTGGATCTCAAGAATGTGAAATGGTGGACGGTTGGCCATATGATAAAGTATTACAGATAATTAACGATACGACAGGTGTTACAATAGAGGAAATGGTAATGCATATAGTAACTTCATTTCATGAATATTACCAAACGTATACTGAACAAGATACATATACATTATCGGTGATAGACACGCACTATGCGGAAATATTAAAACATAATATTAACGCAATATCCACTATGCTCATGCAGATGCTCATACATAACGATCAGGTAAAATCCGTTCTTATGCAATTGCGTATGCAATGCAAGACATTTTGTGATGCACCCATGTATTGTGATCTTCAACAATGGTATAGCACGCTGCTCTCTCTATTTGATAAATATGAAAGTACCGATAAAAAATCAGAATTTAATAGTACATTCAAAAAATTATTACATGATGGCCTTACTATAATGTCCCATATGATAGTTGCCAAATGTAATGGTTCAGCTTCAACACACGCACAGGGGTGTTCTATTTATTTTCCGCAATTTGCTATTAATACATCATATTTAACCGCACCATTTGCACAAGAATCATATTGGGTACAATTTTTGGAACAATTTTTACTATAATCACTATCGTTAGACAAGCTACAATGATAATATTGAAAGAAATTATTTAACCAGACACCGTAAAACAAAAGAATAATTATTACATATGAAAAATGACTTGTACATTAAAAATGGCATTACCATTCCTGATCATGAACTGGAAATTACTACCAGCAGATCCAGTGGTGCTGGTGGGCAACATGTTAATAAAACTGATACACGTATTACTGTGCGATGGAATATTAAAACTACAACGGCATTAACCGAAGAGCAAAAAAGCTATGTGTTAGAAAGACTAAAAACACATATTACCAATGAAGGTGATATTATTATACATAACAGTGAATCACGCAGCCAACATCAAAACAAAAAAAATGCTCTCAATAACCTGGCTACGGTTATACGCAATGCACTACATATACCAAAAAAACGAGTTGCTACAAAAATATCCAAAGCTTTAAAAGAATCGCGTTTAAAAAGTAAGGCACATCGCAGCACCATTAAACACATGCGAAATAAGCAGCTCAAATATGATTAACTTATGCTCTACTACAGTAGTTATTTAAACGCATTTCCAAAAAATCTAATATAGAAATGCTCTAATCCGATTTCAGAACCACCATTTTTCAATCGAAAGTCCATAATTGTCAAAAAGTCATGAGCATTACATAGCTCAACAAGAGAATAAGATGACCAATCACGATTAATAAATGAAAACGGTAATTTATACTGAGCTTTTTTGGCATCAACATAATTTTTTTGTTTCATTACATCACAAAAAACATATGCTCTCCACACTTGATCTGCCCAAAAAGTTACCCAAAATTGCGGCGCATACAATGGTGAAATAATAGCCCATTGTCGAAAAAAAAGTTGAACTTTTTTATTAAAAAAATATTGACTGAGCACAAATAAAGAGCTTGTTGGCGTAGCAATATACATTAACCATCGCGAAAAAAAATCTTCTACATTACTACCTAGAACCAATTCATAGTATGCAAATAAGCATGCACTATCTAAAGACATAGTATCAATTACTTGTGCTAGCTGTAAGGCAAATACAGTTTTATCTTGAATCAAATCACTAACTAAAAAACGTACCAAAGAAAGATCTCTTGACGCTATTGTTTCAGGTAAAGCAATATTATTCATCACTGAAGTAGAAAATTGCGATGACCTTAACTCATTCAATGTATTAGTAGAAAACAATAATAAGCAATGTGGCCCAGTATATGAAGTCATATACTCAAGCAATTCCTGCTGTTTTTTTGTAGTAAGAATATGAAAATCTTCAAGAAAATACGTGATCATTCCAGTAAAGCTCATAGTAGCAAGCAGTGCTTTAATTCGTGCAATATCGCCCCCTCCACAACTAAGATGCTCAATATGTATATTATTTTTTTTAAAAAATAAAACAATATAATAAAAAAAAAGTGAAGGATATTCACGTCCAAAAAAACAAAACACATGTCCTTGCGGCAGTTTTTTTGTTTTTCTAATATATTCAAGAAAAATGCGTAAAAGCATAATGCCTACTGTGATGATTTCTGTCGATTTTTTAAACTAAATAAAGGAATGCGTTCCGATGATTTATGAGATCCATCTGCTAGGGTCATTTCCTGCTGATTATGACTTTTCAATTCGTATAAAGCAAATAACTGTTGTGCACCATAATTTGCCATACAACGTACATCTTCAAAAGTGTTCCATGAGATTGGTGAACTTTCAGCGCCACCTTGCATTTCAACAATTTTATTTGACTGAGTAATAACAAAATTAAAATCTGCATTCGCCTTACTATCTTCTTCATAATTTAAATCAAGCAATACATTGTCATTAACCACACCAACTGAAATCGCTGCGATGCTTTCTGTAATAATGGATTGATTAATTGTGCGTGAACGTAACCATCTATCTTGAGCCATTTTTAATGCTAAAAATGAACCCGTAATAGCCGCTGTACGTGTTCCTCCATCAGCTTGCAATACATCGCAATCAATAGTAATTGTTCGTTCACCAATAGCAGATAGATCAATAATAGAACGAAAACATCTACCAATAAAACGTGCTATTTCAATAGATCTACCATCCTTACGCGCAAGAGTACTTTCTCGTTGCGTACGGGTTACTGTTGATGTCGGAAGTAATGCGTATTCCGCAGTTAGCCAACCGGTACCTTTTCCCCGCAAAAATTGCGGTACACCGTTTTGTAATGAAACAGCACACAAAATTTTAGTTTTCCCCATTTGAAACAGCAATGATCCTGGTGCAAATTCATAAATATCATAAGAAAATGACACCGATCTCAATTGATTCGGTGCCCGTCCATCATTTCTAACTATTTTTTCAGTATTCATAAGACAAAACTCACTCTATGATAACATCTTCAAACTTGTACGACCAGTGACTTCGTCATGATCTAAAACTTCAACTTTTACAGTATCGTTTAATTTTATAGTTTGCATAAATGTTCTTTGTAAATCACGCGGCATATTAGATACGTGAACAAGGCCATCAAGTCCTGGTACAAGTTCAATAAACATACCAAAATCAACAATACGTCTTACCTTACCATCAAAAATTGCACCTTTATCTATTTGACCTGCCAATGTTTTAACCCATTTAACGGCAAGATCAATCTTAGCTTCAGGTCCGCCAAAAATTTTAACTAATCCATCTGGTTCAATATCAATCGAAGTACCGGTTGTTTCAGTGATTTCACGAATAGTCTTACCACCTGAACCAATAATCGCACCAATCTTGTCAGTAGGAATAGTTAATGTAATTACTTTTGGAACTAAATAAGATAACGTTTCGCTAGGAGCAGTCATCACTTTACGCATTTCACCAAGTATGTGTAAACGACCAATACGGGCTTGCTCAAGTGCATCTTCAAAAACTTTACGAGACAATCCACCTTTATGTTTAACATCCATTTGAATTGCAGTAATACCAGCATCTGTGCCGATAATTTTAAAATCCATTAATCCAAATGCATCCTCAAAAGCAGAAATATCAGTCAACGTTGCAAATGATCCAGATGATTTTTCCAACAGGCCCATTGCAACACCGGCAACCATTTTTTTAATAGGAACACCAGCTTGCATTAATGCCATTGTTGTAACACATGCCGTTGCCATAGAAGAAGAACCATCAGACTCTAAAATATCAACAACAACACGAATCGTATAAGGAAATTCTTGTGTAGTTGGACGTAAAAATTCAAAAGATGAACGAGCGAGATACCCATGACCTGTTTCACGTCTACTTGTTCCACGCATTGGTTTTACTTCACCGCTAGCAAAAGGAGGAAAATTATAATGAAGCATAAATGCTCCATCTCCAGCTTCTTCACCCATCAATGTATCAATACGTTGTTCATCTTGGCCACTACCAAGAGTTACACTTGCTAACGCCTGTGTACAACCGCGAGTAAACAAAGCTGAACCATGAGTAAATGGTAACAATCCGACCTCTACGGCTATAGGACGTACTGTATCAAATCGGCGGCCATCAACTCGTTTATTAAATTTAAAAATTAAACTACTTAATTTTTCTTGTAACTCTGCATTGATAATATAATCAATAACAGAGGAGGGAACCTTGGTTGATTCAATTTTTTCTTGATATTGTGTTGCAAATTCATCTTTTAGATCATCAAGATATGTATATCTTTCTTTTTTATTTTCAATATACATACGCTCGACACGATCATCGGTAAGAAACTTGCTAATTTCTGCTTTCCAGACATCAAAACCATATGTATCTTCAAGAACTGGTTGCTCAAACTCAAGCGCCGCTTGAATCTCTTTTTGCCATTCAATTAATTTTTTAATTTTTTCATGCGCTTGAAACATAATATCAACAAAATCTTTTTCAAGAAGCTCATTGGTTGAACCTTCAACCATAATGATACCTTCTTCTGTTCCCGCAACAACAATACGCATATCTGATTTAAGTTGTTCTGGATACGAAGGATTAAATATCCATTGACCATCGATTCTACCAACCTCAATTACGCCGATAGGTCCCATAAAAGGAATTTTTGAAATTGACAAAGCTAAGGAAGCAGCCAATAAAGAAATAGTATTAGGAGTATGTTCTTTATCAACTGAATATACAGTTGTTAATACTTGAAGTTGATCAAAATAATTATAAGGAAATAGTGGACGAATGGCACGATCAATGAGGCGACTTGTCAAAATTTCACGATCAGAAAGCTTGCCTTCCCTTTTAAAATATCCACCAGGAATTTTTCCCGCTGCTGAATACTGTTCACGATATTCGATTGTTAATGGCAAAAAACCAGGAAACTCTTTAGATGGTGCCGATGTTGCAGTCGCTAGAATAACCGTTCCACCCTGTTTCAATAATAATGCACCATCTGCTTGACGGGCAACTTTGCCAATCTCTACCTCAAAACCGAATTCTTCATTTTTAAACGTTCGTACCATTCTATGAAACCTATAATTTTATTGTGCAAAATATCTTATTACATGAATTACAAAAAAATCCTTATTTACATAATAATTTATTTGCGTAAACCAAGCTTTGCAATTAGCTCTTTATACTTATCTACATCAGTTTTTTGCAAATACTTCAGAAAACTACGTCGATTACAAACCATTTGCAATAATCCTCGTCGTGTACTAAAATCTTTTGGATTTCTCTGACAATGCTCAGTTAACTTAATAATATTTTTGGTCAACAAAACAACTTGAACTTGTGAAGAACCCGTGTCCTGAGATCCTTTGCCAAATTCACTAAAAATATTCTGTTTTTCTTCTTTTGTTATCGCCATGGACAACTCCTGCTTATGTATAAAACTCTTACTGTTTTGTAGTATAACACAATTTATTGGTAGGCGCGAGCGGAATTGAACCGCTGACCCTTGCTACGTCAAAGCAATGCTCTGCCCCTGAGCTACGCGCCTACTATCTTTACTCTAAAGATGATGAATAAGAACTACTTTCACGACGCTCTCCCTCTTGAGCTTGTAGCTCAAGATCAGAAAGATCATCACCCAAATATCTTTTTCTAAATGATTTAACGCCTGTTCCTGCAGGAATTAGTTTTCCTACAATCACATTTTCTTTTAAACCAAACAAATGATCAACTTGTCCACACATTGCTGCTTCAGTTAAAATTCTTGTTGTTTCCTGAAATGATGCTGCAGAAATAAAACTTTCCGTATCAAGTGAGGCTTGAGTAAGACCCATTAACATTGTTTTACCTACTGCGGGACGTTTTCCTTGAGCCCGTAATGCAGCGTTAACTGTTTGACAATGGATATAATCGACACGATCTCCAATAAGAAAATCACTTTCTCCACCATCAACAATACGTATCTTTCGTAACATTTGGCGAACAATTACCTCAAAATGTCGATTGTTAATATCAACATCTTGTGATTCATAGATTTTTTGAATTTCACGAACAAGATAATCTTGAACTTTTTCAATTCCCAAAATACGTAAAATATCATGTAATACAGGAGCGCCTGCAGTTAACGGATCTCCAGCGCTTACATGCTCACCATCAACCACATTCAACTGTTTACCACGCGGAACTAAATATTCATGACGATCTGCACCCGTCACAACGCTAACTTTTCTAAAGCCACGATGCAATCCGCCGATGACAACTTCTCCATCTACGTCCGACAAAATAGCTGCATCTTTTGGAATTCGTGCTTCAAAAAGTTCTGCAATACGAGGTAAACCTCCCGTTGTAATATCTTTTGATTTCGCAACTTCACGAGGCATTTTAACAAGCACATCGCCAATATCAACACGTTGTTTTTCTACAACGTTGACGTATGATCCTTCTGGAAGAAAATATTGCGTTAATTCTTCACCTTTATCATCAACAATACTAATAGCGGGCTGGTATTGTTCGCCACGCGTTCTCATAACAATAATTCTTGATTTACCCGTTGCTTCATCAAACCGCTCATGTATCGTGATATTTTTTATAAGGTCAAGATATACCACTGTTCCAGCTTTTTCAGTCATTAGAACTTTATTGTATGCATCCCAATCTGCAAGCTTAGTACCCTCTGCAACATCTTGTTTATCTTTAACATATATAATAGAACCATATTCTAAAACATGATTCTGTAATTCACGTCCATCTGGGGCAACAATAAGAATTCGAGCTTTCCTGCTCATAACAACCATTTGACCTTGTGGATTAATTACGACACGTATCCCCTGCCATTCAACAGTCCCATTATATTTTGCATTAACAAAAGGTTGTTCTGTAAGACCACTCGCCAAACCACCTATATGAAAAGTTCTCATAGTAAGCTGAGTACCTGGTTCACCAATTGACTGCGCTGCAATAATCCCAACTGTTGTTCCTTCATCAGCAATTCTACTTTTTGACAAATCATAGCCATAACATAAAGCACAAACACCACGTTTTGCCTGACAAGAAAGAACTGATCGTACAAAAACTTTAAATACTGCAGAATTATCCAGTTTTTCCATTAATTCACGGGTTACAACCTCTCCACAGCTTATAAGAAGTTCTCCTGTAACAGGATCTTTAACATCCGCTGCAAGAACACGCCCAAACACACGTTTACCAATCGGATAAACTGTATCACCTGCATCTTTTAGGTCTACAATTTCTAAATAACCAAGAGTATTACAATCATAAATTGTTACAACAACATCTTGAGCAACATCAACTAATCGTCGAGTTAAATAACCAGAACTTGCTGTTTTAAGTGCTGTATCAGATTGTCCTTTACGCGCACCATTTGTTGAAATAAAGTATTCAAAAACGCTTAAGCCTTGTTTAAAATTAGATTTAACTGGTATTTCGATAATCTCACCAGTTGGCTTTGACATCAATCCACGCATACCAACAAGCTGCTTAACTTGATCTTTTGTACCACGAGCTCCAGATTCCAACATCATAAATACAGGACTAAATGGTTTATTATGACGATCTTCATTAGCAAAAACTTTTTTATCTGCTATATCAAGCTCATTATACATAGTTTGCGCAACAGCTGCCGTTGAATCTCTCCAAATACCAACAACCTTATTATAACGCTCGCCATTCGTAATAATACCATCCATATATAGTGATTCAATTTTTTCAACTTCTTTTTCAGCCTTATGGACAATAGAATCTTTTTCTGCTGGAACAATAAGATCTTCAATAGAAATTGAAATACCAGAAATAGTAGCATAATAAAAACCAAGATGCTTAATTCTATCTAAAAATAATACTGTAGCATCCTTACCAAATTGGTAATAAACTTGTTCTACCAACTTACCTAAATCACTACGTTTTAATATTTTATTAATTAGATGAAACGCAAAACCTTCCGGTAATGATTCATACACTAAAACACGTCCAACAGTAGTTTCTACAATTTCATTAGTAGACAAACGGACTTTTATTACTGCATGAAGTTCAACACTATTACATTGAAACGCTGTAATAACTTCCGCAACATTTGAAAATACTATCCCTTCACCACGCGACCCTTTACGAATTTTAGTCATAAAATGAAGACCAAGAACCATATCCTGAGAAGGAACAGTTACTGGACGACCATTAGAGGGAGAAAGAATATTATTTGTAGATAAAATTAAACGATCACTTTCCAATTGAGATTTTTTACTTAAAGGTAAATGTACCGCCATTTGATCGCCATCAAAATCAGCGTTAAATGCAGAACAAACAAGAGGATGAATTTTAATCGCTTTACCATCAACTAATATAGGATAAAAAGCTTGGATCCCCAAGCGATGTAATGTTGGTGCACGATTAAGCAATACGGGTCTATTGAATACTATTTCTTCTAAAACATCCCAAACTTCTGGACTCAATTCTTCAACCATACGACGAGCAACTCGCATATTAGATGCCAATTCTCGTTCAATTAATCCTGCATAAATATATGGTTTAAAAAGCTCTAAGGCCATATTTTTAGGTATACCGCATTGGTCCATACGTAATTCTGGATCTACGACGATAACTGATCGACCAGAATAATCAACACGACGACCAAGAAGATTCTGTCTAAAACGACCCTGTTTACCACGAAGCATTTCACTTAATGATTTTAATGGACGCTTATTAGAACCACGAACGGCTTGACCTCTTCTACCATTATCAATAAGCGCATCCACTGACTCCTGCAACATACGCTTTTCATTTTTGATGATAACACCAGGCGCATCAATTTCAATAAGCCTTTGTAAACGAATATTTCTATTCAAAACACGGCGATATAATTCATTTAAATCAGAACTTGCAAAACGACCACCCTCAAGAGGAACCAATGGACGCAAATCAGGTGGAAGAACTGGTAATATAGAAATCACCATCCAGTCAGGACTAATCCCACCATGAACAAGACCTGTTATCACTTTTATACGTCGAGTTAATTTATGACGTACCGCAACAGAACTTGTATGAATATAATCGGCCTGAAGTTTTTCAAGTTCAATCTTTAAATCCATAAAGCTTAAAATAAGACGAATGGCTTCTGCACCTATTTCGGTCATGAATTCTGTATCATCAGAGCGCTGCATAACGTAATTTTCATATTCAACTGAAGTCAACAATGTTTTTGCAGGATAAGGAGACTTACCTTGCCTAATAACCATATACATATCAAAGTAAATGACACGTTCCAAATCTTTGACTGGCATATCAAGAACTAACCCAAGATAACTTGGAATTCCTTTCAAATACCATATATGACAAACCGGCGCAACAAGTTGAATATGCCCCATTCTTTCACGACGAACACGTGATTGAATAACTTCAACGCCACATTTTTCGCAGGTAATGCCCCGATGCTTCATACGTTTATATTTTCCGCAATTGCATTCCCAATCTTTTACTGGGCCAAAAATACGGGCGCAAAATAAACCATCTCGTTCGGGCTTTAATGTTCTATAGTTGATCGTTTCAATTTTTTTTACTTCACCATATGATAGCGAACGAATTTTTTTTGGAGAAGCAAGACTAATTTTAATAACATTAAATTGCGTAACGTTTATATATTCTTTAAAACGCTCTAGCATTTGATTACTCACTAACATTCTCCTTGCCAAATTTGAGTAAATCTACTTGTAGATTTAGGCTCTGAAGTTCTTTGATAAGCACATTAAATGACTCTGGAACACCTGAGTCTGGTAAATCATCACCTGCAATTATAGCTTGATATGCTTTATGCCGTCCCGTTACATCATCAGATTTAATGGTTAACATTTCTTGTAAAGCATATGCCGCTCCATACGCTTCCATAGCCCATACTTCCATTTCTCCAAGGCGTTGTCCACCTTGTTGCGCTTTACCACCCAAAGGCTGCTGAGTTACAAGAGAATAAGGCCCGACAGAACGTGCATGCAACTTATCATCAACCATATGATTTAGTTTCATGATATAAATATTGCCAATGGTAACAGGTTGCTGGAAATATTCTCCTGTTCTACCATTTCGAACCATGAACGATCCGGAAGTCGGCAGATTAAGATCTTTTAATATCGGTACAATATCTTTTTCTAATCTAGCACCGTCAAATACCGGTGTTTTAAAATGAACACCATCTTCAGCTGTTTTACGTGCAAGCGTCATGATACCTTCTTTGCCATAATTGATTTCATAATCAGCTATGACATCTTCACCAAAACAGTAAATCAAATGTTTTTTTACAGCATCATAGCCATCAACTTCTAAAAGCTGCTGTACTTTATTACCAAGCTCTTTACCCGCAAGACCTAAAATAGTTTCTAAAATTTGACCAACATTCATACGAGATGGAATACCTAATGGATTAAGCACAATATCAACAGGTGTACCATCATCAAGATATGGCATATCTTCTCGTGGAACGATTGCTGAAACTATACCTTTATTACCGTGACGCCCAGCAACCTTATCTCCAACCGAAATATGACGCTTCATTGCAATGTAGACTTTAACCATTTTAATAACGCCAGATGGCAGAACATCACCTTTTTTAAAATGATTAATACGATCTTCTTTAAGTCCTTCTAAAATACGAAGTTGATTCTCATAAGAATCTTTTAATCGTTTTAGCTCTTCTTGTACAGACTTGTCTTTCAATTTTAATTTAAAAAGTTCATCAAAGGAGATATTTTTTAGCTCTTCTTTATTAAATTTACCTGCACGAACGCCTTTTTTGCCATCAGTTGATGCGGGCACGTGATCATGAATAATTCTGCATGCCTTGTCCATGATCATTTTTTGCAAGAAAATAGTATGATGAGTATTATTCGCTTCTAATTTTTCAATATGTTTTGCTACTTCTTGCTTATAACGAGCATCTTTTCGCACACCACTTCTTGAAAATATTTTCACATCAATAACGGTTCCTTCTATTCCTGGTGGAACACGCAATGAAGTATCTCTTACTTCACGCGATTTTTCTCCAAAAATAGCACGTAATAATTTTTCTTCCGGAGAATACTGAATATCACCTTTTAATGTTACTTTACCTACAAGAATATTACCTGGCTTAACCCGCGTACCAACACGAACAATACCATCCTCATCCAAACTTTCTAATGCTGATTCGCTTACGTTAGGTAAATCACGTGTTAATTCTTCAGGCCCAAGCTTTGTATCGCGTGCGTCAACAATATATTCATCAATATGCACAGAAGTAAGCTCATTATCACTAACAAGACGCTTATTTAATACAATAGCATCCTCAAAGTTGTAACCATGCCACAACATAAATGCCACAGAAAAATTCTTTCCTAAAGCTAATTCACCATCAGAAATTGAAGCTCCATTGGTCAGAACATCTCCTGCCTTCACCACTTCACCACAACGAACAATTGGTGCATGATGAATCCACGTACTATAGCTGGAACGCTGGAATTTTTTTAAATGATATGTATCAATACCATGCGTTACCCAATCTTCAGTATTAAAGCACTCACTTTCATCAATACGAACAATGATTTTATCAGAAGAAATATATTCAACAACACCACTTCGTTTTGCTAAAATTAAAGCACCTGATGATTTAACAATTTCCTGCTCCATACCAGTACCAACGATTGGTGCTTTTGTCGTAATTAATGGAACAGCTTGGCGTTGCATATTCGCACCCATAAGTGCACGAACGGCATCATCATGATCAAGAAATGGTACTAATGCAGCAGAAACAGAAACTAGCTGCTTTGGGGACAAATCTATATATGTAATCTTTTCTGCATCGACATACAATAAGTTATCGTCATGTCGTGCAAATATTTTTTCTTTTTTTAATTGGTTCGTTTCAGGATCAATTGCATCCGCCTGAGCAATGTAATTACCAGACTCTTCAAAAGCATCTAAAAAGACAACTTCATTCAAAATCTTGCCATTGACAACAGGCCTATATGCTGTCTCAATAAACCCTAAATCATTTACCATCGCATAAGTAGCTAGGGAAGAAATTAGACCAACTGTCTGGCCTTCTGGAGTCTCAATTGGACAAATTCGACCATAATGAGATGAGTGAACATCTCTTATTTCAAACGTTGCACGATCTTTTAAAACACCGCCTGGCCCGAGAGCAGACAAACGACGCTTATGTGCTAACTCTGCCATTGGATTTGTTTGATCCATAAATTGAGAAAGTTGACCAAGCCCAAAAAACTCTCTAATAACTGCACTAAGAGGTTTAACGTTAAGAAAATCTTGAGGCATCAACGCACCATGAGATTCTTGCATCCTAAAACGCTCACGAACAATTCTTTCTATGCGCGTAAATCCAAGATACATCTGATTGTTTAAGAGTTCGCCAACCAACCTAACACGTCGATTTCCCAAATGATCAATATCATCAAGCTCACCCTCTCCGCGTTCTCGTAAATTTACAAGATAACGAATAGTTTGAACAATATCATCTTTTGTCAAAGCTAATTGATCTTCTGGTGTCGATAGAGCTAATTTTCGATTCATACGGACACGTCCAACACGCGTTAGATCATAAAAACGATTATTAAAAAGCAAATTATTTAATCGCTCTTCAACTTCTTTGATTGATGAAGTATCGCCCGGCCATATCTTTGAATGCAGATCTTTTAAGGCAGCATCTTGTGTGTTGCACTTGTCTTGCGCTAAAGTTAAAGCAATAGTTGGTTGCAACGCGTAACCATTTGATCTGATCAATTCAAATTGAACTTCATCAAACTTTTTTAAAACCTTAAAATGATTTTCCGAAAAAAGTTCGCCTTGCTCAATAAGAACCTCACCGGTAGCTGAATCGACAACATCATTGGCAAAGACTCGACCAACCAAACTATCAGGCTTAATTGTTAACGCTTTAATGCCAATCATTTTAAACTTGGCTAACAAATCTTTTGTTACCCTACGACCAACAAAATCATCTTCATCTTCAACAGAAATCATTCCCTTTTCAATACGTTGACCAATAAGATTTTCGTCTATTGCACGATAATATTGATCTTTCTTGAATGAAACAATGTCGAATTCATAAAAAAGAGGAATAATTTCATCTCGCGAGAAACCAAGAGCCTGTAAAAATGTCGTTACGTATAATTTTTTCTTCTTATCAATACGTACGTATAAAATGTCATTACTATCAGATTCAAAATCAATCCAAGATCCACGCATTGGTATTATACGAGCCAGATAATACGGTCTACCACGAAAATCTTTAAGCTTTTTACTTTGTGAAAAGACTACCCCTGATGATCTGTGCAACTGACTAACGACAACACGATCTACGCCATTGATAAGAAATGAACCTAAATTACCAAGCTTAAATCTTCCTTCTTCTTCAAAAAAATCTGCCATAACCGGCAAGTCAGCAAAAAAAATGTCCTGCTCTTTAATATCACGAACTATTTTATTGCCATCAGCACTCGTTGTCCAACTAATTAATTGTACTTTAATTTTTAAAGACATCGAAAAAGTTTGACCACTTGTGCGACATTCATCTAAAGAGAGTGGCATATGAACTGTTGCACGAACTAAACAATTAGAACATGTAATATAACGAGCAGTTTTTGCTTTACAAAATACACATGACTGATCTTTAGACAAACGTGAGCAATCAGACTTATTACATGAAGTACAATGCCACTGATAACGACTTTCAATACCAATCAATTTTCCACATGTACAAGCCCAACGCCCCAATTCATAACTAACATACTCGAGCGAGAGCTTATCTTCATACTCAATAGGAAAAATATCCCGCAATACTTTTTCAAGCCCAATAAGCTTTCTTTCATGCGGTAAATAGTCGAGCTGAACAAAATCATTAAATGATGTTGATTGTATTTCAATTAAATTTGGTACCGGAACAACGTCCTTTATTTTACCATATTGCTTACGAAGAGTACTCTTGCTTATAAGTACATTAGACATTAAGACCACTCCTTACTAACGCCAAACTATGTGGCCAATCAAACCTTATCCCCCACTACGCCGCCAAAACAAAAAGCCTACATAACAATATGTTATGCAAGCTCCACTTTTGCACCAACTTCTTCAAGCTTTTTTTTCATTTTTTCTGCATCAGCTTTTGACACTGATTCAGCAATAACAGCTGATGGTTCTTCTGTTAATTTTTTAGCATCAGAAAGTGCGAGATTAGGAATAACTTCACGCAAAGCTTTAATTACTTTTATTTTTTCAGTACCTGCATCTTTAAGTGTTACTTTGTATTCACTTTTTTCTGCTGCTACTGGAGCCGCTTCTGCTACTGGAGCCGCTGCTGATGCCATTGGCATAGCTGCTGAAATTCCAAATTTTGATTCAAGAGCTTTGACAAGATCCGCAAGCTCAATAACCGACATATTGCCAATTTCATCAATAAATTTTTCGTAAGATTTTGCTGACATTGCAACCCTTAAACATTAAAAAATAACTATTAAACAATTACTATCATCTTCAATACACAATAGACCTTCAACACTATGCTTGCTTTTGTTTTTCAATCTCTTTTAAAGCAACCAAAAGTTTTACAATCATAGAATTAAGTCCACATACAAATGAAATTAATGGAGCATTAAGAGTACCACAAAGCTGAGCTAGTAATACTTCTTTTGATGGAAGCGAAGCAATACGAGTGATTGCTGCTTTATCCAAAAACTGCGCATCAATACAACCAACAACAAGACCAAGCGCTTCATTTTTTTTAGAAAAATCATTCAGTGTCTTAGCTATGCCTGAAACACCAGAGGTATCATAAGCAAAAACAACTCCCAATTGATTTTTACAATGAGAAAGAAGCCCTTCAACGCCATCAACACTTGCAAGCGCTCGTTTAATAAGCCGCATCTTTGCAATTTTGAGCGAGCCGCCTTTTTCACGCAATTGTCTTCTTAATTGTTGCATTTGAACAACAGTCAGCCCAGAATAATTGACAAAAAAAGTACCCTTATTTGTCAAAAAATCTTTCTGAAACAGTTCAACAACCAATTCTTTTTGTTGCCGATTCATCGCAACCTCTTTACCTATAAGGAACGCACAAATTCATCAAAATTAACTGAAATACCAATACCCATTGTTGATGACACTGTCATCCGCTTTAAATACTTACCTTTAGCAGTTGCAGGCTTTACAACTAACACTGCCTTGACTAGCGCATCTAAATTGTCACGAAGCTTTTGAACGTCAAATGAAACCTTACCCACCGAAAAATGAATAATGCCCTGTTTATCGTTTCTAAAAAAAGCACGACCTCTTTTTAAATCTTCAACAATTGACTTCACGTCAAAAGTAACGGTACCAACCTTTTTATTCGGCAATAAGCCACGAGGTCCCAACACACGTGCAAGAATACCAACAGCACCCATGACATCCGGCGTTGCCACTGCATAGTCGAAATCAAGCCACCCACCTTGAATTTTTTCAATAAGATCTTCCATTCCTACAAAATCAGCGCCTGCTTTCTTTGCTTCATCAGCAAATTCGCCTTTTGCAAAAACAATGACAACTTTTTCTTTACCTTTACTATGAGGCAAAACAACAGAACCACGAACTGTTTGCTCGCCCTTAGCAGGATCTATACCCAAATTGATTGCTACATCAACGGATTCATCAAACTTAGCAAAGGAAAGATCTTTAACTTGCTGCAACGCTACACCAACACCAAGATCACTGCTAGGCTTCTTTGATATCGCAATTCGATATTTTTTTCCATGCTTAGCCATTATATTTTCCTAGCTCAATCAACAACATCAATTCCAATACTTCGCGCACTACCAGCAACAATTTTTTTTGCCTGATCCATATCCATTGCAGTTAGATCTTGCATTTTTATTTTCGCAATTTCTTCAATATCTTTCCATGAAATCTTTCCAACTTTAATTTCATGTGGCCGAGCAGAACCTTTTGTCAGGTTAATTCGTTTTTTAATAAGCTCGGTAGTAGGCGATGTTTTAACCCTAAACTCAAACGTACGATCCGTGTATACAGTAATTTCTACCGGCACAGTTTCGCCCTTACGACCAGCTGTTTGCGCATTAAATGCCTTACAGAACTCCATAATGTTAACTTGGTGCTGACCAAGTGATGATCCTACAGGAGGAGCTGGAGTTGCACTGCCACCTTGAATCTGAAGCTTAATTTTTGCTTTAACTATTTTTGCCATAGTAGACAATTACCTCACTGATTATCGCTTAATTTGATGAAAGCCAAGTTCAACAGGGGTCATTCTGCCAAAAATGCTAACCATAACCGTTAGCTTCTCGTTATTATAATCTACGCTATCAATAATACCGACAAATCCAGCAAAGGGCCCCTCAACTATATCTACTTCACTGCCAAGTGAAAATTCTTCTCGAGCAACTTCAATCGCTACCTCTCCTTTTACCTGAGAAATAATGCGATCGATCTCTTTTTGTGATATTGGTTCAGGGTTCTTTCCTCCCAAAAATCTCAATACACGAATACTTGCCGTTACAACACGAAGCGACTCTGGAGTCATCTCCATTTCGGCTAAAATGTAACCAGGAAAAAGCTGCTGATCAGCATTATCATCCATTGCAAACATCGGCTTTGACTTAGCAGAAGGCACAAGAATTTCACCAAAAAAATCCTGCATTCCTTCAGCTTGAATTCTTTTTTCAATATCCAGCTTAGCTGCCTGTTCATAACCTGCATACACTTGTACAACATACCAGCGCTTCATATGTATTTGTCCTGTCAAAAACTAGTAACCACTATACAATCCAACTACAAACCGCCAGAGCTCAGTAAGCCCTTTATCAACTAGCCCTAGATAAATTGAAAAAAAAACCATGAGTAGCAAGACAACAATTGTTGAACCTACAAACTCATCAAATTTAGGCCAAGTAACTTTGGAAAGCTCAAGTTGCACATCTTTAACAAACTGCGTTACATTTTTTATCATTTTTCTCTTCTTTCTATGGCAGGCCAGGAGGGACTCGAACCCCCAACCGGCAGATTTGGAGTCTGCTGCTCTACCAAATTGAGCTACTGACCTACAAAAGGCCTATTTTGTTTCTTTATGATCATTATGTTTACGACAACGCGCACAATATTTACTCAACTTTAAAGAACCAATAGTTCTTTTTTTTGAAACAACCTGAGTATAATTGCGCTCTTTGCATATTTCGCAAACCAAATGAGTAGTTTTTCTATTTTTTGCCATAATTATTATAAAGACATTTAAAGACCTTAAACACAATACTTATCTGGAGCCCGCGACCGGGATTGAACCGGTGGCCTCTTCCTTACCAAGGAAGCGCTCTGCCTCTGAGCTACGTGGGCATGAACCGTAATCCTTACGGTTTACTATAGATTAATTAAAAAAAGAGAAAAAGACAAACTTTTTTAACACCTATTGTGTATTAGAAATCAGAAATATATTGCGTTTTTAAAAATGGAGCCGGCGACAGGATTCGAACCAGTGACCTGCTGATTACAAATCAGCTGCTCTACCAACTGAGCTACGCCGGCATTATATCTTTCTGGAGCGGGAAACGAGGGTCGAACTCGCAACCTACAGCTTGGAAGGCTGTCGCTCTGCCAATTGAGCTATTCCCGCACATTTCAATCGTTTTACTTTTTCTCATAAATTTATGACCCTAATTATTTTTTCAAATTCTTTTGGGTCCAGCCATATCAAAGCAAGCTGTAAAAATCTGGTGGCGAGGGCTGGATTCGAACCAGCGAAGGCATAGCCGATGGATTTACAGTCCACCCCCTTTGGCCGCTCGGGAACCTCGCCGTACCCAAGCATACTCAACAAGCTTGTTCAACTATAATAGTGCCTTTCTCGATAGATTTCAACTTATTTTTGCTAAAAACACCAATATTTTATAAAAAACTTAAAATTTTATCTCTTCTTAATGAATAACGTCTAAAACAATATAGCTCCATACCCGATTGACGAAATATACAAACAATGATATAATTGCAATTAGAATAAGTAGGATTAAAAACATAAAGATATCGCAGCGCTATCAGAAACAGCCTCTAAAGGAATTATTTATGAAAAAAGTATATATTATTTTCTTAACCGCATTATCAATTATGACAACAATACAAACATTCACCATGCAGCAAGCAGGAATTAAAGCTGCAGCGCCTCATTTCACAAAAAAAATATTTAGTAGTTCTATGACGGGAATCCATTGGTTAATTGCCGCAGGAGATTCTTTATATTCTGGAGCGCAGAATGCAAAAACACTGCTTAATGAAAAAAAATCTCTTGAAAAACTTAATAATGCAGATCAAGAAATAACTGACTTCATACTATCAACATTAGAAAAAACAAATTATGTAAATATTGATGCAATAAAAATAAATCCTAGTTATGACTTTTTTGGCATACCAATGGGAACATTTAATAAACATATTATGTTAGCACCAGAAACCGATTCTGAAATAAAGCAAGCACTAGCAACCAATGACCAAATAATACTTAATAAATGGCGGGCAACATTGGAACATGAAAACAGCCATCGAAAACATAATGATCTTTGGTGGAGAGTTGCTGCTGATATAACATTACCATTTTTAACTCATACATCAGTAAAAATTATCCGTAATGCTATTCCTATTGCTAAAAAAACAAGAAGCTTTATATCAGAACAATGTATAAAAATACCAACCGCTTTTGGAAAAAACCTTATCACTACGATAAGCAAATTTACTGTTCAAAAGCATCAAGAACAACGTGCCGACAATGAAATTTCTGACGACATTAATATGCTCGTCGGAAAAAAGACTGTATTAAGCGAAAATGAACAGAAAAGAATTAAGTTTTTTAACCCCTCCAACAAACTATCTCCAAAACAATATGAATGGTTAATCTGGTCACTTAATTTTTTTGAATCGCATCCCCTGCCAAATGAACGTATTAAAAAACTTGATGAACGTATTGCATTGCTCAGAAATCAATCTCCAGATAACGAACGCACTATTTTATAATAAAAAATTAATAGCAAAATTGACAAGTCTTATATTATTGATACAATTAAATTTGAAATATTAATTGTAATTTTTAAACCACATTTTTACACATAAAAGGAATTATCTATGTTCAAACATTCATTCAAAACATATGCTTTGTCGATTATTATTTTATCCATTAATGGATACGCACTACCTGAAGACGCTAACAAAGAAACATCAATGACCGATTATATTGCTCATAAATACATCGTGTCAACACTAGGACCAGAGCAAAAAATTATTATTAACGACACAAAGCCAAATGGCTTTTCCGAAACTATCCAAAAAGAATTTGAGGCAAAAGAGCTTGTTCTTTCTGATCATGAAATACAAAAAATAGCTTTTAGCCTTGCCTTACATAACAGAAGCTTTAACACAAACATCATTGATCAATCATGCATTGATAAATTGGAAATTGTAGGCAATGGTGAAAGCAAAACACATCATCTTATTGAAAGCCTTATAAGCGACCATATTAATACTACCATTGGTAATGCATTTACCGCTTTAACGCTATGCCATCCAACAACCGATACAAAAATTTTACGCAATCGGCAAGAACTAATCTCCACCCTTGCTACTCACGAACAGTTAATTACAACTATTAATGACTCACTTAAAAAAATCAACTCTGTCGAAAAAAAATCTTTTATTTTCTGGCAAGAAAAACCAACCAAAACGAAAAAACATTAGCGCTTCTTCGTTTTGGTTGGTTAAACAATTATATTGAGCTCAACACAAAGCCTTTTGCTTTAGAATCAACTAATAAGCAATTATGGGCACTCTTTCAACTAAGCCCCATTGCCGGACTAATAAAAGCTCGCACATGGACCAAAAACAACTATCCAGAATGGCTTCCTTTAGCAAATGGATATATTGCAATATATGCTGTAACCAACGCATTAGCAAATTATTTTATTGGAAGTACATTAATTAAAAATGAAATAGCAATTTGCAACCACGTACAGGATATTCTTATCGCAACCGCATCATATATTAATGAACTCAAGAGCATTAGTTTAGCAATAGGCAAACACAAATCACTCGTCAACCTCCTGCCTTCGCTTAAACCATTAGCAGATTTTACTGATACAACAAAACATTCAGCTAAGCTCAACAAACTGCTTAAAATACTTAACACAAAAACCTTTACTGGTAAATCATCAATTCTTTCCTACACAGGCCGCGTACTTGCTGCATATGAGCTAATAAAACAAGTTAAAGATGAACTTGCTCCTGTTTATGCTGCTGCAGGCGAGCTTGATATGTACGTTGCGCTCGCTAAGCTCTATAATGACCGCCAAGATAAACAAGCTCAATACTGCATGGTAAACTTTATTGAAAACAGCACAACGCCAATTATAGATGCACACAACTTCTGGAACCCATTTGTTAATCCTGATACCGTTATAACCAACAACATAGCCTTTGATGGATCATGCCCAAATAGCATTTTGACCGGACCAAATACTGGCGGTAAATCAACTATTATTAAAGCAATTATGCTTAATATACTTATGGCACAAACATTTGGTATTGCACCATCTGAAAGCCTGACGCTAACGCCATTTGCTAAGCTCAATTGCTTCATGAATATTTCTGATGACATTGCGACAGGAGCTTCGCTCTTTAAATCAGAAGTAATGCGTGCAAAAAAACTTCTTGAATTAGTACAATCATTAGGCAAAAATGAATTCAGCTTTGTTATTATTGATGAAGTGTTTACCGGAACATCTCCACAAGAAGGTGAAATTGCTGCACTGCGTTTTGCGGAGCATTTGGGTGTGTACAAAAACAACATCAGCATTATCGCAACACATTACCCGAAAATGGTTGATTTACAAACTACTACCAATGGCACATTCCATAATCACCACGTTGAAATCTTACGTAATGAGGATAATTCACTCAATAGAACATTTAAACTAAAAAATGGCCCTTCATTCTTTAATGTCGCATTTGATATCCTTGAAGAAGAAGGATTATTTATTTAATATATAATTATAAACAATAATAGGGCGGCATGTTAAAACATGTCGCCCTATTTACCTGTACCAATAAACCTATATCTACTCAGCAAACAATCATTTTGCTTAAAAAAAAGAATAATGGTAAAATATATTTATAAATACAATGTTAAAAATCAACAAAGGAAACTTAATGAAAAAGCACACGCTATTGCATCTACTTGTCCTTGTATGTATTCCATACAATACCACAATAGCAACACCTAATCATTCCAAGGAACAACCAGTTTTTATTGAAAAATGGCTACCAACTGTATATAAAGTCGCATGGATGGGTATGGTAGCTACCGAAGCTATTTCTTTCATGTTTCCATCAATACATTATGCATTATATGGTACTAACAATGTTGCAATAAATACCAAAAAAATAATTTTTGATAGTCTTTCTTCAGTAGGCTTACAACAACCACTCGATATCAGAGAATCACGTAGCTTATGGACCAGTTTAGGAGAAAACGCATTTTCTCACCGAGGTACTTTTTTCATTAATCCTAAAGCCTTTAATCAAAATGACCTTTCTCCCTCGCTCAAAAAAGACATTGTATCTGCCGCGGTTGCAATGAATTATAATTATGATGCTAGAATTCTTGGAGCTTCAATTATTATACCGCTTACCGTCTGGACAATTGCACACTATGCGAACGTTCTCATACAAAAAATAAATCAATCAAATAACACATCATGGCTGACAAAAAAAATAGTCGAATTGGATGAACACTACAAAAAATCATTTTTTATTAAAACAGGTGTTTCATTAGGTATTATTTCTGCGTATATACTTTACCAAAAACATCTTATTGCCAATATCGCCAACATGTTAATAGCTGGAAAACAACATGCGCGTATTAAATAGTCACTATGCGCTTATCAGAATCTTCATGATAATCAAATGAAATAAAACAAACATTATGTGTTAAAAGTGGCTGAATAACTTCTGGCCATTCAATAAACGCCCAACTATTGGGTTGATATAAATATTCATCAAAGCCCTGTAATTGAAATTCTTCAACACTGCTTATACGGTATAAATCAAAATGATAAAAATGTTCATTTTTGTTATTACTGTATTCGTTAACATACGTAAAAGTTGGGCTGGTGATAGTACCAGTAACACCACAACTGCGTAATAATGCTTTAATAGTTGTTGTTTTACCGGCACCAAGAGGACCACTGCATGCAAAAACCTGACAATACGGCATCAGTTTTTTAAGTTCTTGAATTACCACATCATGATCATCAAGCGAATAAATAATTTCTTTCTTATAACCGTCCATAGCACAACTCTATAATTTATTTAGTTTTTTTAATAATACTCGCTCATGCTTACTAACCTGAGCTTTTTTTGTACCTCGATTTTTTCGCTGTAAATTTATATCTTCACTTTTCATTGGCACTATCGCACTGCCCTCCATCATTAATCGATCTATATCCAATTGTTCATCCTGCATTTTAACTATTGAAGTAAATTGCTCGTGCTTATTCGTCTTAATTTTTAATTCTTGTACGACCAACTGATGAAAACTAACGGAATCAATTGAAGGAATAGTATAGCGCTCAGCCCACTGATTTAATTCTCTATCAGACGATACTAACAAAAGATCTTTTGCCCGATGTGCATCTACATAACTTTTAATATAATCATCAGCGCTATCATGAATACCAGAATAGACAACAGTGACTTTGTTAATAGATTCTTTGAACGGCCATTCGTGAGGGCCACCATCAAAAACTATAACTATTTTATGTCCCTTGCGACGTCCATAGAGACTAAGTTGCGCAATAAATTGTACACGCTCTTGATCAGTAATTGTCTTTTTATAAGGAGGCACAGCACGTAAAAGATTGTATGCGTCAATAATAATAATCATACATATCCGTCAGTTAGCATTTATTTTTATTATATACTCTATATAATATAGTGTACCATATATGCTCATGATTGTTATGACCAACCAATAAAAATAGTACAAAAAGAAGCTATCTCGAATTTTTTTAATATATATTTTAACTTATAGGTGAATATATACCTTTGTAAAGTAGACAAAGTAATAATAAAACTCTGCTTTATGGCAAAAAATAGAAAGTAAATAATTATGATAAATAAACAAATCATTTCGCTTATTTTGGCTGCAACTTTTACATTTTCACATGCAACATCTGAGGAAGTTAGTACGTGCTCTCACTACATTACACTATACAAAAAAACGATGCAAGAATGCCCAAAAGAAATGGCTTGCCTGGGGCTAACTATGATTACAAACGGACTCGCAGCTGCATACGTATCCTGTAAATTGTCAACCGATCAAACCCCAATGCAAATTTTTAGTATTTTTACCATAGCTTCAGGAATCGCAATTTTATCTGAAGTTTTTTCAACAAAAAATATTATTGAAACAGTCGACATCACCCATACAACTAACGATTAAAAAACAACACACTAGAACAAAGCCCCAGCAACGATAACTATCGAGGCAATCATAATTTTTTGTGCGATACACTATAAGAATGCATATGTATCCTAAAGGACATATGAATTTTTTTTATTAATCAATAACAGATCTGTCAATATCTAATGCCACCCCATTTGACTACATCTTGGAATCATAGCTTGATTATACTGTTCTAACATATCAACAATTTCCGCACATTGAAGTTGTTTCGCAAGTAAAATAGAATGCGATCTAACATCACCATTATGCTTAGTATTCCAAAGAAGAAATTTAATAAAATCTTTATTTTTTAATGTAATACCATAAGAGAACATAAACTGCATTAACAATGGTGTCTTCACAGAATGATAATTGTACTTTTCATATAATTTTAGTGTCAATCTTTCTCTGCCATCGTTAAATAAATTATAAATTTCTTCATGGATATACAAAGCCCCCATTGAACGCAATTGAAACATTTTCTTTTCATCCCCAGTTTCGCATGCTAATGCATAGTTTTCATTTAGTACATCTTGAGAACAAAGAAGAGCACGATACGCTTTATTAGAACCTCGTAATGCATTCCTAGTAAACCGATCAATATAACAACCAATATTGTAAATCATAATATCATCTGAAATATATTCCATGCTCATGATGTCAGCATTAGGAATATACAATAAAAACAATCCCAGAAAAAATTTATAATTCATGTTATCCCTAAAGTTCTTTTATAATGCCATCAACAATGGTCAGCGTTTTATCCTGAACTGCTTGTACAAACTCTCTATCATGACTTGCCACAATAATAGTTATACCTTGATTACACAATTTTTTAAGCAATTGAATAAGAATCATACTATTTTCTTGATCAAGAGCAGACGTAGGTTCATCCAGAAGCAATACTTTTGGGCCAAGACACAGCGCACGAGCAATTGCAACACGCTGTTTTTGACCACCAGATAGACTTGTAGGATATGCATTCTGATGTTCACGCAAATCTAACAAGCCAAATAACTCAAAGACTCTTTCCTCAGCTTCTTTACGAGACATTTTCATCGTTACCATCAATGGCTGTATACAATTTTCACGGGCCGTTAAATGTGGAAAGAGATTAAAATTCTGAAACACAAAACCAATTAGTCGTGATCGCTCTTGCTCTGATATATTCTGTATTTGTTTTCCATCAACAATAATTTCTCCATCCGAAATTTCTTGTAAATGAGCTATACATTGTAACAATGTTGTTTTTCCTACACCACTTTTTCCTACTATAACAGTAATAGATGATGCAGAAAAATCGCAGGTGATATTTTGCAATACAGGTGTTCCACAACCAACTTTTATAGTTTTACTAGTCAAATTATAAATATTAATCATATGATAATTTCCTTTCTACACAAGATGTAAGGCTATTGAAAACAAATGCAATCATCACATATACAACAGAAATAACAATATACATAGTTAGCGGATTAAGTTCTCGTGCTATAACATTTTTTGCCGCACCCGTTAATTCTAAAACTCCTATAGCAGAAATAATAGAGGTACTTTTTAGCAATTGATCAAGCTCTCCTGACAATGAAGGAATAATAATGCGAACCACTTGAGGTAATATTACATATCTAACCGTATCACATGATGTATATCCCAAGACATATGCTGCTTGCCATTGACCCACGTCAATAGCATTAATTCCTCCACGTATAATTTGACTAATATACGCCGCAGAGCATATACCAAGCGAAAAAATTCCAGCAGTAGTTGCAGAAATATTAACGCCGACCAATTCAGGTAAAACAAAATAAGCCATAAGCAGCTGTACATAAAAAGGGATTGCACGTAATAAAAAAGTAATAGTATCGAGAAAAGTTGATAATGTAGAGATCCTTAACCGCTTACACCGTAAAATGCCCAGTACAGTTCCTAAACTAATTGCAATAACAAGCGCCGCAACCCAAAGAAACAATGTCATCGCTGCTCCTTGAATTAATAAAGGTAATGCATTTTTAACAGAAAAAAACGCGTCGTACATCATAATTTATTCCCCTAATTTCCAACGTAATTCTAAAGCTTCCAATAAACCATCATTTTTCATTGAAGTAATAACATTTTCTGTTATATCAACAAGACATGGATTTTCTTTTTTTATCGCTATTCCACATCCATAAGTGATACATTCCTGAGGCAAAACAACATCAATCGTTTGTAATGCTGGATTTTTTTGAGCAAATTGACGTGCAATACGGGGCTCTAAAATAGCAGCAACTGATTTTCCAAAACGTAAATCAAGAATAATATCAACAACAGAATTCATTCGTTTTTTTTCTATAAACGGATATTTATCAAGAAATGCTTCCTGAGAAGAACCTGATTCTACACAAACAACACCATTCGTAATATCACGAAAATCTTCCATCGATCGTATATTTTGTGGAGTCTCATCCCAAAAAACGACATTAAATGTCTTTATATCTTCACCAGTGTACTGCACCATTGCTACATTTTTAAGCCGAGCTTGAGTAATATCAAGTCCTGAAAAAATCATATCTATTTTATTTTGTTCAAGAGCAATAAAACATGATGCAACTGAACCAAGATCTTTAATAACCAGTTTTTTATTCATTCGTTTAGCAAGCTCTTGTGCACAGTCAACATCAAAACCTTCGTATTCTCCATTATTAGTAATACTCATAAACGGAGCCCATCCACTCATCATACCAACAACGAGAGTATCATCAGATTTTTTCGTTGAACGTAATGCAAGTATGCCAACAATTAACACTATCCCAATTACTACTATAATTAAAAATATTTTTCCATACATAAAATTTTTGATCATATTTTTGATCATAATAATTCCTTTATAAAAATGAATAAGTATTTCACAATAAACACAACAACATTATCAGTGCACAAATATATTCAAAAAATATACACAAATAAAAGCGTGAAAATTGTATCGTTATGGTAAACGGCTATATTGTAAAAACACAAAAAGTAAAAAACAAAATTATTTTTTAATGAGAGAAATGATGGAGATGATGAGCAGATATAACAAAAAAAGCAACGTTATTATCAAATAAAAAACTTTCTGATACAAGAATAGTATCAGTATATGTAAGAAAATCAGAATTATTTTGTAAACAGGTATTTACAAACAATTTCATAAAAAACCTTTCTTTAATAAAACAACGATTAAACAAATATAATACTATCTACAAACTATCAATATTCTTTATTTAGGTCAATATTTATTTTCAAAGTGTATCATATATCTTCACTATTGTTACAATCAATCAATAAAAAGCGTACAAAAGCAAGCTTTATTGAAATTTTTTAATTAAAAAGTAAACTTATAGGTGAATATATACCTTATGAAAAAAATGAAAAATAATTAATTATGATAAACAAGCAAATCATTTCGTTTATTTTAGCCACAACTTTTACATTTTCATATGCAACATCTACTGAAAATAACAGTAAAAACTTTGCTCATATTACATTATATAAAAAAATTATAATTGAACATCCAAAAAAGGTTTCTTTCTCTATGTCAGCAATTATAAGTGGCCTCGTAACTTACAGTTTAGGAGCAAACATAGAAAATTTCAATGTGACAATGCTTTGTGGTTGTGTTGAAATAGGTATAGGACTTGCTATTTTATGTGGAATCTTCTCGGAAATGAATAATGCTGAAACGGTCAATATTCCTAACGTAACCAACAATCAAAAAAATAGACTGTAACATTATTTTGTCTATTCTACTCATCTAATAAACGCTGTAATGATCTTATCGGCAATAAAGTTGTATTTGCATAAAATCCTTCTTGTCCTGGATATAACACATAACCTTTTGATTCAGGGGAAAGAGAACAAAAATAATTAACATTTTTAACAAAATTAGGTTGCAAGGTTGCGCCAGCCTTAATTTCAATTGCCTTAATAGATCCTCCCCATTCGGCAATAAGATCAACTTCATGGCCCGCTAAATCGCGCCAGAAATACAAATTTGGTAGTAATCCTTTATTTAATCGAGCTTTTAATAATTCCAGAACAACCAAATTTTCATATAAACTACCCTTTAAATAATGTGTCTCAACTTGACTCTCTTGCTCAAGCCCCAACAATGAGCACGCTAAACCGGTATCATAAAAATAAAGTTTGGGTTTTTTAACCAAACGCTTGCTAAAATTCTTATGAAATGGTTGCAATAAAAATAGTATGTAACTTGCTTGCAAAACAGTGAGCCATTTATAAACCGTTGTATGAGAAATTCCACAATCTTGAGCTAAAGATGAATAATTTATTACTTGACCAATCCTACCCGCACATAATTTAATGAATGTCTGAAAAAGGCCTAAATCCTCAATATTTTTTATTTGCCGTACATCACGCTCAAGATAAGTTTGGATATAACTGGGAAAAAACTCGGTAGGATTCATATTTCTTTGATACAGCCCCGGATAACCTCCACGAAAAATAACTGACTCAAACTTAGTTGATTCAAAATTGAGTTCATTCATACTCAACGGTAACAATGTCAGCATGCCAATACGTCCAGAAAGCGACTGTGAAATTTGTTCACTAATCACAAAGTTTTGTGAACCGGTCACTACATAACGTCCTTTTTGTGGGGATTCATCAACGATTTGTTGAAGATATGATAATAATTCTGGAACATGCTGCACCTCATCAAAAATTGCTCCATCATGATAACGAGCCAAAAAAGCTCGCGGATCATTCTGTGCTTGCAATCTAATATCCAAATTTTCCAAATTTATGTACGGAAAATGAGAAAATAAAGCTTGCGCTAAGGTTGTTTTGCCTGATTGTCGTGGCCCTGTGATACTAATTATAGGGTAAATCTTAGCAAAACGTTCTACAATAGACCAAACAGATCGATTAAACATAATAATTCCTTCAAATTGAATCTCATAAGTTCAATTTGACACATGATATTATAAAAGTCAATCTAGCATAATTTATTTTTAGTTATTATAATAAATAAACGTAATTGTTATCATAAATATATTTATTTAAAGGACTTTTTATGAAAAAACTTTCTTTACTTTTTCTTGTTCTCACAATTTTTCCCTTTTCTACACACTGTGGTGGTGACAATACTAAAATAACAGGAGTTGTCCTCTGCATAGTGGTAGTAGCAATAGGTAGTTATGCAGCTTATCAATATGGTATGCCTAATACATGGACTGCAAATACAGAAAAAATATTGCCTGATCCACTTAATCATACCAATAACGAAACTCCTAATCCTCAGCCACAACCGCAGATAAATCTAGACCTTAATCCTCAGCCAGAACAACCACAAATAAACTTAAATATTAATTCTCAGATAGAACAACCGGAGATAAATCCAAACAATAAAGAAATTCCACATCTCAACCAACCAGATAACATTATTCCATCAAAAAAAATCCCTGCTCTCCACGCACAACACAACAGAAAGCAATTTATAGAGCTACTTCACACAGCATGGGATTAAAAAAACAAACTATTTTATAAAATATGACGTTAATTGATATAACGTCATATTTTATAAAACCATAAATAACTATAGAAATTAATTTTTAAGAATGATATATTAAATAAAATGATTATATATTAAAGGATTATTATGAAAAAATTATTTATTATATCACTCTTTTTTGCAACCATACCAACCTATACTATGCAACCTAAAGAAAAATTTCTAATTGGAACATACTTCACCTTATTAACTAGCTATTTTATATATGAGTTTTGCATTAAAACGCCTGAAGTTCGAGATCAAGAATATCAAAAAAGATTGCAACATGTAGGTGAAGCAAATGTAAGAATAGGCTTAGCTAGTTTACAACCTACGCTCACTCTTATTACAGATAAAACACACATTAATAAAAACCCGCAATCTAGATAAAAAAAGAATAATACCATTAAGTAGATATCAAATTAAATGTCAAAACTTATTCAAATGCGCAATCGCATTCAAACGATTGAAACAATAAAAAAAGTCACTGATGTAATGCGTATTATTTCAATGTCAGCGCATTCACGTCTTAAAGCAAAACAAGAACCTTTGAATGATTATCTCAATACACTTATAGTATTACTTTCAAAAATACAATACGTTACGCCCTCATGGAAACATGAGCGACTTATACCAACAACTGATAACACCAACCCTCTCATTATCGTTATCGGATCACAAAAGGGCTTATGTGGAGGATTTAACACACAACTAACTAAATTTTTAAGTGAATATCTCCTCGAACATCCATCCGTTCACTATCATTTTACTGCTATCGGTAAAAAACCTATTGATTATTTAATTAACAATTATCCTGATCAATTAATCTGTTCGTTTCCTGTTATAACCGCTCGTAATTTTTTAACAATAGCACAAGAAGTCACTGATCTTATTATGCTTGCAACACCTGCTTACACATCAGTTACCATAATAAGTAATGTATTTAAAAATTTCTTTGTACAAAAAGCAACTGTAACCAAACTGATTCCATTCAACATACAACAAATATCTACTGAAATAGCACCGCCAACAGAAGGGTATCTGTGGGATGAATCACCAGCAGAAATTTTAAATACACTCGCGGTACAATATATTGAAGCTCAATTACAACATCTCATATTTCAATCATTACTCTCTGAGCATGCCGCGCGATTTATTTCTATGGACAACTCAACGCGTAATGCAAATCATTTATTAAACAGCACTAAATTAGAATATAATAAA
>DATIEE010000008.1 GCA_035455925.1 Candidatus Babeliales bacterium | reverse complement strand
TAAAGCTATTCAAATATTGCAAGAACGTGAAAAACAAGAAAAGCAAGAAGAACAAAATCGTGAATAAATTACCTACATCAGCCTGTTATTTTTTCTTGCCATTTTTGAGCCCTTTGTCTTTAATAGTTTAAGAGTACAATTTGATCTTAACTAGTGGTCTGAATTTATGGGTTCATCATAATCTTTTATGTTTAACAGGAAATATAGAATAATGACAATACGAGATATTCAAGCACGTGAAATTTTCGATTCTCGGGCAATTCCAACAATTGAATGTGATGTGATTTTGAGTGACGGCATGATAGTGACCTCATCAGTTCCATCAGGTATTTCATGCGGTACTAATGAGGCGATTGAACTTCGTGATGGTGGTGATCGGTTGATGGGTTTAGGTGTTCGAAAAGCAGTTCGTATTGTTGAAGATATTATAGCACCTGTTTTACGTGATAGAATACCGGATGTAATTACTTTTGACCTTGAGTTACTAGAGTTAGATGATACAAATAATAAATCTCATCTTGGCGCAAATACAATGCTTGCAGTAAGTAGTGCTGTGTGTAGAGCGCAAGCTTATAAAGAGGAACTAGAGTTATATGAATTAATTGCACACCTCTCTGGCTATTCTAATGTCGCTTTACCATGTCCTATGTTTAACATGCTAGGAGGAGGCCTTCACGCAGATAATGGTGTTCAGATACAGGAATTACTTATTGTGCCAACACAAGAACTTTCATTTTATGATGCTATGGAAACAGGAGTATCTGTTTTTTATGCTTTAAAAGAAATTTTACATACCCAAGGAAAAATAACGTCTAGTGGCTATGAAGGGGAATTTGTACCTTCTTTTAAAGATCAATATGAGCCATTTGATATACTTATGGAAGCAATTGATAAATCTAACAGAGGTGATCATGTAATGATATCTCTTGATAGTGCTGCCTCTCATTTATACAATGATGCAACAGGTTTGTATACATGGTATGGAGTTGAAATGACATCACATGAATTGATAGAGTGGTATAGTTTTTTGGTTTCTCGTTATCCAATTTATTCGATTGAGGATGGGTTATCTGAAGTAGATTGGGATGGATGGAAAACAATGAAGGAAGTTATAGGATCAAAGGTTAAGTTGGTAGGCGATGATTTATTTGTTACCGATTCACAACGAATTTGGCATGGTATAGAAAATGATTGTGCAACAACAGCTTTAATTAAACCTAATCAGATCGGCACAATAACAGAAACACTACAAGCTGTTCAATTATGTAAAGATAATAATTGGGATGTTATTGTTTCTCATAGATCAGGCGAGACAAATGATTCATTTATCGCAGATCTTGCTGTTGGTGTTAGTGCCAGTCATATAAAGGCTGGAGGATGTTCTCGCGGTGAACGATTAGCAAAATATAATCGTTTATTGCGAATAGAGGAAGGCTTACTAACTTTTTAATTATGCCTGTATAAAAGGATTTGGTTCATTTTCAATTCTCTCTTTTAAATCATTCAATCGATTATCATCATTATGTGCTACAGTACCATCAGGTTTATGAGTTAATATATCAGTGCTAGCATCAATAATACGTTGTTGATTAAATGATTTTTTTAGGTATTCTTTTTTCTTAATAACTTCATTGGCAGGTAGTGTTACATCTTTTGCGGTAAATTCATCAATTGCTTTTTCTGTATCAAGTTCTTGCGTAAAGAACCATCGAGTCACCGGGTCTTTGAGTGAATCAAAAAGATTATAATGAATATCATGTTTTGCAACATTGATATAATCTTGCGTATAGTCATTAATACCTTCTCTCAAACGAGGCTCAATGATTGTAGGAGAGATAAAAACTGTTAAATTATTTTTTATTACATCGTTGCTTTTATTTTTAAAAAACCATCCCAGTATAGGAATTCTTCCAAAAAAAGGTACTTCTCTAATACTCGTAGCGCTTCTTGTTCTAATGAGTCCTCCGAGTGCAAAGATGCCGCCATTTTTTATGTTTGCATTAGTTTCAAGCTTTCTAATAGTTTGCGTATTAGAGCGATCAGAAAGAAATTCATTTATTTCGACAAGCACTTGTAGGTTAACGGTACTTGCACTACTAATACGTGGTGTAATTTTCACGGTAAGATTAGCAGAAATAGGCTTTAATTGAATGGTTGTTGCACCACCATAATAGTTACCTGCAATATCTTTTACTTTATCTGTAAGCCATCGTGTTTGACCAATAGATACCACCGCTACATTGTTGTTTCTTGCCATAACATGAGGATGAGAAAGAATTTTTGAGTTGGTAAATAATTGCAATAATTCCCAAATGCTCCACGTCTTACCATCATTATCATTAAGTGAAAGAAGCGTTGTGCCAGATTCTGCAAAAGTTGCAATATTGGCGACTCCTCCTGTAGAAGGGTTTGCGAGAGTTCCATCTGGATTGTAGGCATTACTTAATAGATCAGATTCAATCGTTGTTGTTGGTAGTGCAGGTAACTCACTTGGTATTGGTTGTCCAAGCATTGCTGATTGAAATTCTATTGAATCAGGGAGAGGAACTTTATCCGGAGTACGCATCATAGAACCTAATGTGCGTGAATCTTCTACTGTTAAATCTGCTATTAATACTTCAATAAGTACTGTTTTTTGTGGAGTATCTAATTCTTCAATTAATTTTTTAATTTGTTTCCAGTCATCATTACGAGCAGCAATAACTAAATTATTTCCACCATAATAGGTAAAACGTTCCCGTTTATCAGGATTATTGGCGTTATCTCCTCCTTCATTAATGGGGCTATCAGTATGAATGATGACCTTGTCGAAAAATCGTTCGATACCACCTTTAGATGATTCTCCTGCACTTGCTTGACTTGGACCACCAGAACCTCCACCTTGTACTATTCTTTCCAGTACTGGGGCAAGCTCTCGCGCATTAAGATATTGTAATTGATAGACATGTAATATTGATTTGCCGGTATCAGGAGCAATATCAATATATTTCTTAATAAAATCTTTTAATCTACTTATCGCTTGAGGACGACCAAGAATAATTAATTTATTTAAACGAACCTCAGGAATTATTTTGGTAAATCCAGAAAAGTAAGGTATTTCCTTTGTTTTTTTTGTATCAAGATGATAAGGATTAGTGTTACCTGATTTTATTAACTGTGTATTGATCAGTTCAGCAACAAGACTAGCTGAAGTATGTAGCAGAGGGATGATATCAACTTTTTCTTGAAAATTAACCTTATCAAGATCAATGATAATTTTCATCGCTGCTCGAATGTCATTTGCTTTTCCTATTAAAAGAATACTATTTGTTGCAGAATCTCCCTTAAAAAAAGCATTTTCTGGTAAAATATCTTTTAAAATACCATTTAATTCATTATTTGGATCATCAGAAATTTTTATGTTGGCGAGATAATAAAGATAACGAATAGACTGATCATTATTAGGTAAATCTTCAGGACTAACTCCTATGTATGTGGGCGTTGGTTCACGAGATAGTTCTTTACTGCTTTTTACTATTCTTATCATAGATTCTTGAGGAATTATTAAAAAACCAGCGACGTCTAGAAGAGTGGTAAGAATATCCCATGCTTCTGTTAATGTTATTTTGTTTTCGACATGTAACGTCACTTTTGTAGTAAGGCTATCACCTTGTGGCAAAATAACATTGAGATTTTTTAAAGCAGCTAATTGATTAATGATAGTATCAATTGGTTCATTATCATAATTAAAATTAAAATCTTTTGGCTCTTGTTTTTGTTCTACGACATCTTCTGTTAAGTCATTTATAACTTCTTCCGAGTAGAGAGATGTATACATGCAAATATTGAAAGCAATAAGTGAAAAAAATACGCTTAATTTTAATTTTTTTATCATTTTTATCTACCTTGTCCCTCAGGTGGAGGTAATTTCTATTTTGGGTAATAATGTCGAAATGGTAAGGCTTACATCAATTGTTTTCGGTTTTTTTTTAGATCTAGTTATTTCAATACGATTTGCAGCTATGCGAGAATTTTGTTCTATCTCTTGTAGTAATCCAGTAAGTTCTTTCATAGTCATATTTTCAAATTTTGCATTTAATTCGCTTTTGCGATAGTTTTCTTCAAGGTCAATTGTAGATGTTTCTTCTGCAACTTCTTTATCTTTTATAGCTAGCTTAACTAAAAGATTTTTGAAGTATCCGGCAATTTTGAAATCAACATCCTTTGCAAGCGTTTCTTCAACCATTGATCGTTGTTGTTTAACAAGAACTGCTGTTTCTAAGATAGCGAGAACTTCTTCTTCTCGGAGGGAATTTATATTTTTTATCTTTTTTTGTAAAGCGCTTATAGATTTATAATAATAAAAAATACCTAATGTAAAGAGTAATACACATACAACTAAATAACCAATAATGTAATTAAAAAATTTTTTTGAATCAGTCTTATTGATGAAAACTTTAATTGGTTCAAGAAACATCATAAAGATTCCTCATTGCTTGTTGCTAAGGTTATTTTCATAGTAAATTGTGGATTATCTTGTGGTTCAATAGCGCTAAATAATTTTGATTGTCCTAATTCGCGTTCAAGAACTTTTAACGCATCATGATCGCGTACTTCAGCTTTAAGTGTTAAAATACCGTCAAATATAGTAATCTGCTCCACAGTAAGATCAATACTTTTTTTATCAATTTTGGAAGCAAGCTCCAGTAAATATTGTAAAAAAGAGGCACGCGATTGCTGAGAAAAGGCAAACCATCGTTTTTGTTGTTCTTCTACTTCTTTTTTTGCTTCATCAATTGCATCATTTAAATTTGTTTCACTTTCTAATGACTTGAATGTTGTTGTAAGTGCTGTAAGCGCTTCTCGTTCAGATGCTTGAATTTCGGTTTTTAATTTTCTTGTTTGTAAATAATAATGAGTGCCCAATGTAGTAAATAGTCCTATTGTTAGAACTATGAGAATAATTATTTGTTTTAGCAGTAAGGAATTGTCTGTTGTTATAAATTCTTTTTGTATAAGATTATAATTTATAGTTGTAGGGAGAGATAGAGTTGCACTAGCGCTAATAACATTAATCGGTGTTATTAGCGTACTATTTTTGATTGTATATTGTGAATCTTGTTTAAGGCTTTCTATGCTGAATAGTTCACAAGAAATTTTAGTTTTTTGTTCTATAAAAGGAATAAGACCTTTAATAAGTAGAGCTCCGTTGCCAAGGAAAATAATTTTTGTCATAGGTTGATTATTAAGCAATTGTGTAGAAAAAGAGTTGAGAGTAAAATTAATAGGGTTTAACCAGTCTAAGATTGATTTTTCTATTGCAGAAGAATATTCAGGCGAATCAACCGTTTCAAGACCAAATCGTAATAAATAATCTATAATTTCTTGAGGATTTTTATTCATTTCTTGGGCAATTTGTTTTGTAAGAAGAATAATACCTTTTGGTAAGGTGCGTACAGTTTTTAGTTGTCCGTTAATTATAAGGACAATAGCAGTTGAATAACTTGTTATATTAATTAATACTGTGCCACCTAGCAATTGTGTGTAATTATTTATCTGTTTATAAAGTCCATAGAGTGAAATCATATCAACAGTCATAACGTCCGGCTTTATTCCTATGGCAGAAAAAATTTCCATATGTTGTATTAGTTGGTGTTTTTGCACCGCAGTAACAATTATTTCTGAGCTATTTTCTTCAGGAATTTCCTTGGTGATGATGAAATCAATGATAGTATCTCGCAAAGAGAAGGGGAGTAATGGTTCTATTTCAAAACCTATAATCATGCTTATCTTTTCTCGCGATGTAAATGGTAATTTAAGCTCTTTAAAGACAATGATTGAGCTTGGTAATACCGTGTGTATTTCATCGTAGTTGCCAATTTTAGAGAAAATTATTTTCAGGGTTGATGATGTTTGTTCTAAATTTTCTTCTGCTGCACCTTCTGATATTTTTTCTTCAATGATTAATTCTATGGTATTTGTAGTGCCTTGAATACGAGTTTTTGTCGCTATTATGTTTGTTTTATTAATTTCGATACCAACAACTATTTTGGAAAACAGATAATAAGATTTTACTTTTTCGGGTAAAAATATATTTTTAATAAAATTGCTCATGCATGTAGCTCCTGATCATGTAAAAAATCTGTCAGAGATAATTGTGTGCGTTTTTTATTGTGCATAGTCTCTATGAGATTATTGGATAGTGATTGATTATTATTGGTTTCTGTCTCACTCTCGGTAAGTGATGTTGTATTTGATTGTGGATCGTTTTCTTCATAATCTTTTTCAGAATCTCCTTCCTGTGTCTCCAGAGCTTGAGTTGCAGTTATAGATTCTTGTTTTTTTTGATGACGTTCAAAAATAAGTCCTTCAACAGATTGTTGTGCGCGAAGTTGTTTATCTTGAAAAAACATACGATGAATTGGATCACGATCAGAAGAAGGATATTCCATAACATCAATGGTATTTTGGTAATCTTTAATATGATCATGAGTGAATGATTTCATTTCTTCACCTTTGCTTGATTCAATGATACGCGTCGAAATAAGTACTAAAAGACTTTGTTTTACAACTGTTTTTTTCTTATTTTTAAAGAACCAACCAAGGATGGGAATGTCACCTAATATAGGTATTTTAGTTTCTATGTTTTGAACATTGTTTCTGATTAAACCACCGAGGGCAAGTACTTCTTTATTAGCAACAATAGCATTAGTAGTTATAGTTCGCGTGTTTTGAGTTGCATCGGTTTGAACGACTTGGTTAGTAAATTCGTTGATAGTAATGTTAATTGTTAGGCCAATCATACCATCAGAATTGATTTGAGGAGTAATATTTACTTCCAGTTTTGCATCATCTGCATCAAAAGCATCTTGAGGAGTTGGGCCAACAACTTGCGCTGTTATGATACGACGTTGTTCGCCTATTGCAACCGTTGCTTTGGCATTATTAGTTGCAAGTATAAATGGATTTGAAACAACTTCAGCATCGGTAATAGTCTGTAATGCCTGAAAGATACCCCACACACCAAACGCATCTCTACCAAGCGTTAATAATGATGTTCCAGGAACAGCACCAACAACAAGATTTACTAGGTTTCCAAGCAATCTTTCTGTTCCTGTTGAAGGATTTGGATTAGTTACCACAGTACTGTTTCCATAAAGCCCTGAGGTTTGAAATTTAATATTATTACCAAGTAATCCATTAGGTCCCGGTTGTTTGCTTCGTATCTGGGATCCAAGACTTTTTGTATCAACAAGATCAACAGTAAGAATAAGAACTTCGATAGCGGCTTGTGGTTGCTTTATATCAAGTTGATCAATAATTTTTTTTGCTTTGAGATAATCTTCATAGTTACCTTTTATGATAAGCCTATTTGTAGAAGGTTCAGCAATAAATGACATTGGCTGCATGTATTGGTCAACTCCTCGTACGCCACCATATTTTCCCGCTTCTGTATCCTTGCCAAAATTGGTAACGGTAGACATGATCTCTGCAATAGTTTGAGCTTCAGCATATTTTAACTGATAAGTATATAAAGGAGAATATGATTGATCTAATTCAACGTCAATATACTTTACAATAAAGTCTTCCATTTTTTTAATTGAATTTTTAGCTCCAAGGAGGATAAGTGTATTTGTTCGAGAGTCAGCAATGATACGAGTATTTTCAGGGAAATATATTGATGTAGGCTGTTTTTTTGTGAAAAATCGTGAAGTAGGTTCTTCTTTGGGTAAAAGTTCTTTATATAAATCTTGTACTTCTTTTGCATCAGCATTACGTAACTTAAGAATAGACATTGATTCTGGAATGCTAACTTTATCAAGCTCTTTGACGATTGCCATGAGTGTTTTAATGTTATAAGATTTATCAGTAAGTATGAATCCTTTATGCTCTTTTAATGCTATAAGTCCTTGCGAGCTACTACTCCTGAGAGGTCCAATAATATCAACAATAGTGTCTGTTGATGCATTTTCTAAAAAATATACGTAGCGGATTAATTCATCCGTATCAGGTAATGTTGAAGGATCAACTCCTATAAATGTTGGAAGTGGTGATTTTCGTGCAGTTTCAATAGAGGTAATACGAAATATTTTTGGATCCGCTTGAGGAATGATAGAAAAACCAGCTATATCAAGAAATGTAACAAAAAGATTCCATGTTTCGCTTTTTGAAAGAGCTTGATGTGTTTTGAATGATATTTTAATATTTTTTATTGTTTTTTTACCTTGAGGTAAAGGTGAAAGTGCATCATCAGTAATAAAAGTACATTCACAAATATCTTCTATTTGGGTGACAAAGTTATCAAGGCCAGCATTTTCAAAATTAAGTTCTATATTTTTTTCTTCATCCTCATCATAGATGAAAGGCATATGTACTGTTTTCACTAGTGGTGGAGCAGCTATAGTAGGTATTGTAGGATCAACAATAGGATGATTATATTGAACTGATTGTGCTGCTAATGGTTCTATTTTGTTTTGTAATTGAGGCATACCTACGCTGTTTGTAATAGGTTTATTTTGAAATGTTGCATTATTTTTTCCATGATTATTATATCCATCAATATTTATATTGGTGTTAATCGTTGATGGCAATGATTTTTTTATACGATAGCGTTTTCTGCTACCTGTTTTTGTGATAGATGCAATAACGATTAAAATAAAAATAACACAGGGATGAACTCTATATTTATTCATAATTTTTTACTCAATTCAACTGCTACTATGCATTAAAGAGTTGCCTTTGTCGAATATCATTTGATGATCTGCTTTTTTTATTTTATCTATAGTCGGAGTAAATGCATAATGTTGTTGTTTAGCAGTGACGTTTTTACTCGTAGAAAAAGATAAAACTGTTTCTTGTTTTTTGTCTACAATAGATTTATCTTTTTCTGCGGTTATAAAATTTTCTAAAGTATAAATAATGATGATTTCTTTATTTTTACGTACGAGTTTTACTGTTATTGTGTTTCCATTTTTTAATGAAATAATATTTTTATAGATAGCAAGACGCTCTTCTGTTGTTTGTGCAGGAATATTATTTATTGACAAAATTATATCGCCATTTTGTAGTCCCATAAGTTCACCTAATGGCGATTTTGTAAGATTTCCTATACGTAATCCGAGACTTTTTCCTTGTTGATATGCTGTGGTTGCGTTAAGAAGATCGATACATTCTGTTAAATTTTTAACTTGATCTACAAATGACTGGGGATTAATAATGTAGTTATTTTCACTTGTTTGTTTAACTACATTTTTCCATTCATGAGAAAATGAATACGCGGGATCAACTTTTGCATCTTGTTCACGCAAATAGAGAACTTCTTGTTGTCCATTGAGTCGCAAAAATATTATTTTATTTTTAAAAATACGTATTAATTGTGCATCTTGAATAAGATCACCTACTTTATAGGTTCCTTCTTGCATTGTTTTATTATCTTGAACCATTGCTCTATTTTTGGAATCATTAGAGCCAACAACAATAATTCCTTTAAGGGTTACCTGAAGTGGATCGAGAAATTCTGGCTCAATAATAGCAGGAACAATTATTTTTTGTTGGGCTGGGGGTGCTGGAAAAGGAATTATAGCTTCGAAATGTTTTACTTGAGGAATTTCTTTTGTATAGGTACCAAAAAGATCATCTTCATAAATTTTTTTAATGTTGATAGCAACCTTTAAATCTTTTCGTGGCGATATTTGTGTTGGTTCTATAGTTTCTCTTTTTGGAATTTTACTTGTTGATATATAAATAAATGCAAGGGAAATTAGGACTAAACAAAGTAGTCCAAGATTTATAATCCAAAATGGATGTTTCATGGTGAGTTCCTTGCATTATTTTCTTACTTTTTTTACAATAACGTTCTTATTTTATTCTTGTCAAGTATACCAACAGATGTTATTTATATGAAATAAGATTTTTTCTATAAAACGCTGTTATATTATGGTGTGGGAATAGTATTTATTATTTTTCTGATAATAGTATCAGCCGTTACATTGTCTGCTTCGGCTTCATAGGTTAAATGTAATCGATGTCGTAATGCAGGAAGACATATAGCTTTAACATCGTCGGGAGTTACATAATGACGTTTTGCTAAAAAAGCATGCGTTTTAGCCGCGTTATAAAGAGCAAGAGTCGCACGCGGTGATACCCCATAATTAATATATGTAGCGATATCTTGCAGCTTATACTCAGCAGGTTTTCGTGTTGCAAAAACGATGGCAACAATGTAGTTTATTATTTTTTCATCAACATAAATGGATTGTACAAGTTTTTGTGATTCCAAAATATCATTTTTGCTGAGTACCTGATTGGCTGTATGAGTATATAGTGAGCGATGTAAAATTTCTCGTTCCTCAAAAATAGTTGGATAATCAACATGAATTTTAAATAAGAAACGATCCAACTGCGCTTCAGGTAAACGGTAGGTACCTTCTTGTTCAATAGGGTTTTGTGTTGCAAAGACTAAAAAGGGTACATCAAGTTTATACGTATGTGATCCAATAGTAACTTGTTGTTCTTGCATAGCTTCGAGTAATGCAGCTTGGACTTTGGCAGGAGCACGATTGATTTCATCAGCAAGAATTAAATTTGCAAATATAGGTCCTTTTTTAGTTTCGAAATCTTGAATTTTAGGATTGAAAATTAAGGTGCCGATTAAATCTGATGGTAATAAGTCTGGCGTAAATTGAATTCTGTTAAATGATAATCCTAATGCAGATGCAACAGCTTTTATCATTGTCGTTTTTGCGACTCCCGGAACACCTTCTAAAAGAATATGCCCTTTACATAAAATTGCATTTACAATTAAATTAATTGTATTATTTTGACCAACAATAATCTTACTAATTTCTGTTGGTAGGTCATTAAATCTATTGCTTTCTAGTTTGATTTGTTCAATATTTATTTGATTTGGAATTGAGTTATTTATCATAATAATATCTTTTTTTACTAAAAAAATAATCCTGTTAACTTATTGTACAAGGTAACATTATCTTTCAATAAGTTCAATAAGGAGCATTATGATTCTTTCAGGAAATGAAATTAGACGTCGATTGGGTAAGGAGTTATTTATAGATCCATTTAGTCAGTCACAGTTGGGTCCTAATAGTTATAATTTACGTTTGCATAATGAACTTTTGATTTATAATGAACCATATCTTGATATGAAAAAAGATCATCAAATTAGTACAATTATTATGCCTGAAGATGGGTTTTTACTTGAAGCAGGAAAACTCTATTTAGGTCGTACAATTGAATATACACGAACAGATACATTAGTGCCTATGATTGAAGGTCGTTCATCAATTGGTCGATTGGGGCTATTTATTCATGTAACAGCTGGTTTTGGTGATGTTGGATTTAAAGGATATTGGACGCTTGAAATATTTTGTGTAACACCGGTAAAAATTTATCCAGGTGTTGAGATATGCCAAATCTTTTATCATACCATTGAGGGCGATTATGCAACGTATTCCAGCAATAAATATCAAAATAATCGTGGTATTCAGCCAAGTATGCTGTTCAAAGAATTTCAAAAATAGTAAGGATAAAAATGCGTAAATTACCTGTTGATATAAGTACTTTTTCTCGTATTAAAGCACTAAATTATTTGTATGTTGATAAGACAGAATATATGTACAAAATATTAACGAGTGGTCATCGCTTTTTCCTATCTCGCCCCCGTCGATTTGGCAAATCATTGCTTGTTTCTACGTTTAAGGAAATTTTGACGGCAAATAGAGTTCTTTTCGATGATTTATGGATTGGTAGCAGTGACTATAATTGGCAAGAATATGGTGTTATTAGTTTAGATTTTTCGAGACTAGAAATAGATAATGTCGAAACAATGGAAAATGGACTTAAGTATGCACTGATGCAAATTGCACGTGTATATAATATTATTTTTACCGCGTCAGACAATCAATTAGGTCTAGTGTTAGAAAATCTTGTTAATGCTCTATCGGAAAAATATGGTCATGTTGCAATATTAATTGATGAATACGATAGTCCAATATTAAAAACATTATATGATAAAGATTTAGCGCAGGTTGTACGTAATAAAATTCAGCAATTTTTTACAACCATTAAAAGCTTAGATGCACAAGTACAATTTGTTTTTATAACAGGAGTAAGTTCATTTGCAAAAGCAGGACTGTTTTCTGGTATCAATAATTTACAAGTTTTAACTCTTAATAAACAATTTTCTGGAATATGTGGTTACAGTGATAAAGAGGTTGATCATTATTTTAATGAGTATATATGTGCATGGTCAAAAGAAGAGAATATTCCTTATGATACACTGCGCCAGCAGATAAAAATATGGTATAATGGGTATCGATTTGGAGACAATGTTGTTGCTGTATATAATCCATTTTCTTTGATGAATGCACTTCATGTACAAGAGTTTAAAAACTTTTGGTTTCAATCAGGTACGCCAACTTTTTTAATTGAAGTATTAAAAAAAGAATATGCTACATTTGATCCTGAAAAATTAAAAATATCAGAAGATTCATTGGGTATTTTTGATGTTGGCGTAACACCATTACTGTCATTGATGTTTCAAGCGGGGTACTTGACAATTTCTAGCTATAATCCAAATTCACGTCTTTATACTCTTGATTATCCTAATGCAGAAGTACGTATTTCATTACAAAAATATTTACTGGAAGTATTTGCATATCTTGATCCTGTGCAAGCAGAACAGATGTCATTAGAACTGCAAGAAGCATTTGAAGATGAAAATATAGAAGATGCAGTTGAATTAATACAAAGATTATTTGCACATGTGCCGTATCAATTGCACAGCAAAGAGGAAAAATTTTATCATGCACTATTAATGATGGTGTGCATCGGTGCAGGTATCAAAACGCAATCGGAATATTCAACAAGTCATGGACGTATTGACTTAGTTCTTGAATTTCCAAAAATTATATACATTATCGAAGTTAAATTTAACCAATCAGCAGACATTGCATTAGCCCAAATTGAAGAGCGGCGCTATTATGAGCGTTTTCTTGGGCAAGAAAGACAGCTTATGCTTATCGGTTTATCATTTACACGTGAACCACATAATTTTACTGTTACCTATGCATCTAAAAAAATCAGTTAATTATTTTTTTAGATATTTATTTGCTTTCATATTGTATTTTTTATACTATTGTAGTAAGTGGTATAATTAAGTTATTTGTATTTGTAAAAATGCTAATTGAGATATGATGTATGTTAAAAAATAATCAATTATTGCAGTTGATGATGTTCATTGGTGCTTTTTCAACAAATATATTTAGTATGATGCAGTTGACCTCCAGTCAGCGCGCAGCTATAAAAAGAATGCAAAAATCGGATGTGAGCTTACAATCAAAACAGAACATTCAAAAAGATTTTGCTTCATATATGCGTTTGTTCAAGCAGAAATCACCTACACAGGAAATTTTAAAACAACATGAAAATCAATTGTTCTTATATGATGTGAATAATCCAAAAAAGGGTTTGTGGGTTGATAAAAAATTAGCTGTAGAAAATAGTGAGTTAATTAGTGAAGTAGTTGGTATGTATAAGGATCAACAGTCAAATGAAATTCCTATCGATTGCTCAATTGATAAAATTCAGCAATTTTTTAGTTTTTGTAAAACAAAAGAACCAAAAGAATTTACTTTAAAAGAATTGGTTGTTTTGGCTAACACTGCTGATTATTTAGAGGCAATTGATATTCAAAAAATTGCTTTAGCTAATATCAAAATAAATAGTGATACGATCAACAGTGAAGAAATAAAAGAATTGAATTTTGATTTGCAAATATCACTAATGAGAGCTCCAACTACTCATTGCTTGAAAGATTTGATAATCAAAAGCAATCAAAAAGATAGAATAAAAGTTTTGTGTTCTGTTGATGCATCAGTTCATTCAGCTATATTTAGTTCTGACGGCAATAAAATTGCCGCTATTCCTTTTTTTCCTGAAGGAATTTTATTTAAACCAAATTTACTAATTTGTACTAAAAATGAAGAAGTTTTTGAAATAGCTGGCTATCATGTAGGTAATTATCTCAAATGTTTTTATTCAGTAGACTTTAGTTCTGATGAAAATAAAGTTGTTTTAGCAGGAGATCCAGATAGTAACGGTTATAATGTATATGAGTATGATCTTGTGACTAAAATACAAAAACCGTTGTTTTCTATAAATGATATTTTTATGGTAAAATTTTTGTCAAAGTCAGATGATATTTACGTTGTTGTGGCAAGTGATTCGAATGTATGTTCCCTTTGTATAATTAATTTTATAACGGGAGATACTGTAATGGATCTTAGTAATGATAACATAGATAGTTATTCATTAGATTGTAGTGCGGATGGTAAAATAATTGTTGTAGGATATGAGGGAAAAGAGCACAATCTTGCGCTGTATGATATGAGTAAGGTTGACTTGAAGAATCCGCAACAATCGGATTTAAAGAAACATATACTTGCTGGTACGTCTGGTACTATTACGCTGAATACCGTTTCATCTGTGGCAATTAGTCCCGATAAAAGTAAAATTGTTTCAGGAAGTAAAGATGGTAAGCTTGTATTGTGGGACATAAGTGATTTCAATAAGATAATGAGTAAAGAACTCGCTGATCGTACATTAGCTATTAATTCAGTAAAATTTAGCCATGATAGTAAAAGTATACTTGTTGGGCTTGAGGGTAGTGAAAAAAATAATCTTGAGCTATGGTATATTGATGATTTTGATAAAATAATTTGTACAGTATTGCCCAGTATTGAAAATAATATTGTGTCCGTTGATTTTAATTTTGATGACAGTCAAATTCTTGTTGGAGGAAGAATGTCAAGCAGCTTGTATTCTTCTTTCCCTACTTTAATTTTACGCACTCTTTGGACAGATAAAGAGGCAGATGCTTTAAAAGAGTTAAAAGATTATTCTGCTGATGAGTTACAATTTATTTATGCATTATGTTTAAATAAATTTAAAGATTGGAAAGCAAAATTAAATGAAGATAATTCTGTATTTCAAGGCTTATCGCGAGATATGCAGAATGTATTACGTGATCTTGCTAAAAAAAATAGTTGATGATTTTGGTAAAGATTGCTAGGTCATGCGATACTATGATACTATTGCGGTAATTAAGTTTAGTATAAAGTACATAATAAAGGATAAAAAATGCGCAAACTGCCCATAGATATTAGTACTTTTTCTGAATTAATACAATCAAATTATCTCTATGTTGATAAAACTTAATATATTTACGGTATGATCACAAAAGGGCGTCGCTTCTTTTTATCTCGTCCTCGTCGATTTGGTAAATCATTGCTTGTTTCTACACTTAAAGAAATTTTAACCAACAACAAAAAATTGTTTGATAATTTATGGATTAGCCATAGTGATTATCAATGGCAAAAATATGGGGTTATTACTTTAGATGTTTTTGAAAAACAACCTAGTCTCGTGTTTGAAAAGTTGATTAATGCTTTGTCTGTACAATTTAGCAAAATTGCCATATTAATTGATGAATATGATAGTCCTAAAATAACTCATTAACAAACTGATCAATATGTTGCGCAGTAATGATATCACCCATAGCACGATAAAATTTTTCATCATATTCACGTGTTTGAACAACAACAGGCATTGCAATAGCATGACCAAGAAGGAGAGCTTGTTTTTTTGTATCAAGAGAAGCAAGAATGGATCGTAATGCAGAAGCACCATTTACACCGGTTAATACTGCTTGAATGTCTTTTTCATCATTTAATTGTGCGACAATTTTGGTGCCGATTTGAGATATAATTTCTGGATCAATTCCCGATGGACGTTGATCTACAACAAGTAATGAAACATAATATTTACGCATTTCACGTGCAATAACACCAAAAATTGTTTGTCGTGCTGCTTGTGGATTTAAAAATTTATGTGCTTCTTCAATGGTGATAAGTAATTTTTTTGGCTCATCTTCTTTGCGTTGTGATCCTAAAAATTTTTCAGTTTTTCCTACATATTCAAAATGTATACGCCGAGAAATAATATTAGCTATCAAAAGGTAAACAAATGTTGATGTATAGTTACCAAACTCCACAACAATATTTATTCCTTTATCAATAAATTCCATCATTTGATCAATAACGGGTTTATGTACACCTTTGTGTAATGGTTGAAAAAATGGTAAACGTTCAATGCGTTTTAATTTTCTATATAATGCAGCTATTGATTCGGGATGAGCACCAATTGATTGTGCAAATTCTTTTAAATTTTCTCCCTGATTAAGTAAAACATACAGCCATTCTTGTTTGTATTTGGCAACGATTAAGTATGCAGCTTCAATTGCTGTTGAATGAAGATTAAGTTCATCTTGCAGTGAAAGTATATCTTCAACCTGTATTGCATTATATGATAATAAAATTTCAACATCAGGGCTTCCACCACGTCTACGAGTTGAATCAGGATCTAATGAAAAAATAGCAACACGATCAGGGAATAATGTTTTAAGTCCTTTTACAAATGATTGATATTCTGATTCTTTACGTGCCTGCAAACCATATTCACTATGCATATCAAAAATCAAATTAATTGCTTTATCATTTTTAATAAGACCTGCTAAAACTAATCGTGTTAAAAACGTTTTACCCGTTCCTGTTTTTCCAAAAATACCATTACTGCGTTCAGTTAATTTTTCAAGATCAATACATACTGGCGTATCCATGTCCAAGGGACAACCAATGCTGAAATATTTTTTGCTTATATCTGCTTCATCACCAAAAATAAGTGCAACATCCTTTTTATCAGCTTCGTGTACTAGTGCAAAATGTGAAGGAATAGTTTTGACAGGTGCGGGTAAATTATTTTTAGTGAGTATGAGCATCGGTTTTAGTGTTGCTGTTGCATAAATATCTCGTTGCTTTAGTAACTCTGTTAATAATTTTTCCTCCTTAGTAGGAGGAAAGAGCAAAATATCTGGATGAGTAACTTCAAGTGTAAGGTCTGTGATAAGTGAAAAGAATGTATGATTATTACCAGTTATTGAAACGAATTTTCCTGTTTTGATATCTTCAAGAGGTGTTTCAGGAGATATACGGATAATTAAACCTTCTGTGAGTGATCCTGAGATAATATGCCCCAGAGTTTTTTTCACAACATTTTCTCTTATATCAACGTAATATCTTGACTTGTAATAACCAACACTTCTGTTCTATTTACTTCTAAAAATCCCGGGCGACTAAGATGTATTATTTTTTTTTCATCTGTTGATGATAGTACAAATAAAAAATTAAAACCAGGTATAAGTGTAGAAATCATAGGAACATGGCCAATTTTTACAATAAGCATTCCTGACGATGTATGCGCTTCGATCCATTGAACATTATATTCATGTTGAGCATGAGGGCTGATAACTACCAATTTCACTCTATACCTTTTTACTTTTGTAATAACAATGCAGATTTTTGAATCACCTCTTCCAAGGTGCCTACCATATAAAAAGCTTCCTCGGGTAAATGATCATATTCACCAGTAAGAATACTTTTAAAATCTTCAATTGCTTTTTCGCGTGATACATAACGGCCTGGCATACCGGTAGCAAATTCTGCAGTGAAAAGTGGCTGTGTTAAAAATTTTTGTATTCGTTTTGCACGCTTAACAACAGTTTTGTCTTCTTCTGCTAATTCTTCCATGCCTAAAATAGCAATCACATCTTGTAACTCTTTATAGCGCTGCAATATATTTTGAATGGTACGAGCCACTTGATAATGTGATTGACCAATAATATGCGCTTGTAATCCCTTTGAATTTGATATGAGTGGGTCAATAGCGGGATAAATACCAAGTTCTACTAATTTACGAGAAAGAACGGTACTTGCATCGAGATGCATAAATGTTGTTGCAGGCGCAGGGTCAGTAATATCATCAGCAGGAACATATACTGCTTGGATCGATGTAATTGAGCCGTCAATAGTGCTTGTAATTCGTTCTTGAAAGGCACCCATTTCAGATGCCAGCGTTGGCTGATAACCAACAGCTGAAGGCATTCTACCAAGAAGTGCGGAAACCTCTGAACCTGCTTGAACAAATCTAAAGATATTATCAATAAACAATAAAACATCTTTTTTTTCTATATCTCTGAAATATTCTGCCATTGTAAGGCCAGTAAGCCCAACACGTAATCGTGCACCAGGCATTTCGCCCATTTGACCAAAAATTAATGCTGTTTTATCAAGAACACCGGTTCGTTGCATTTCTAAAAATAACTCATTGCCTTCACGTGTACGTTCACCGATACCAGTAAACACTGATACGCCGCCATGTTCAGTTGCAATGTTTCTGATTAATTCTTGTACTAAAACTGTTTTTCCAACACCTGCGCCACCAAAAAGCCCAATTTTTGAACCTTTAATGTAAGGACACATAACATCAATGACCTTAATGCCAGTTTCTTGAATTTCGTTTTTTACTTTAAGATCAACAAATGATGGTGCAGATTTAAAAATTGGCCATCGGTCTTCACCTTCCACTGGTTCTTTTCCATCTATTGGATCGCCTAAGACATTAAAAACTCGTCCTAATACTTGTTTGCCGACAGGAACGGTAATAGGTGCTCCGGTGTCAATAACTTCTAGGCCGCGTGTAATGTTAAATATATTTTCTATTGCGATACATCGCACCGCTCCATCGCCCAGTTGTTGAGCAACTTCAATACTTGCCTTTTTATACGGTTCCCCGTTGTCTTGCGGAAAGATAATATGCAATTCATGCAGAATGTGGGGAGTTAAATCATAGGGAAATTGTACATCAACAACGGTACCTGTTATACCAAGAACGTACCCATTTTTTGTGTTTTTTACACTGACATTTTTTTCTGTATTTTCATATTGATTCATAATAATGCACCTTGTGCATAAAAAATTGTTAATCTTTTGTATTATTTACCTTAACTCATGTCTGATTTTTTGTAAAGAAAGGACCAGTTTTTGTATAAAATAAAAGTTTTTATGTCGAGAATCATGCACAGTGAATACCAGTTTTATACATCATATATATTAAAAAGGTTAAAATGGTGCCCTTTAAAGCATAATTAAAAAAGATAACAATGCGATTATGTTTCTTTACATTATGTGCTTGATACGTAAGACGATCAAAATCAGAATAAATATTTTGAGTAGGTGGATCAATAGTCAGTTTAGCGGTAAAGGTACCAACTTTTTCCTTTAAAATATTTGCAATATTTGTTTGAGCAGTGCTGTTTTTAGCATTAAACAAGCAAGGATCACAATAGCAAATTTTATTTGGATCCCCATTGGGATTATGATCAATGGTAGGATATTCTTCATTAGTTATTATATGATAAACTTCTTCATCTTTTTTAGCAGTTTTTTTAATTACCTCGTATAATACTTGCGCTTGCCGATGCCCTTCACGTCTTTGTTTTGAACTAGAATTTTTTGTATTGCTATTTGACCCAATGATAACACAGGTATTAGCTGGAATCGTACTAAAATCATTCAAAATCGGTTGTTGAATGGGTGGAAGGAAATATGGATAAAAGACAGCCTGCCAAGTATATTTTTTACTAATAATGCTTGGGTTTTCTAAAATAAAAATAGTTGGTTTTGGTAGATGAGGTATTGAGTTAAGATAATTTAACAGAGCTATTGTTTGATTTCCTGAGGCATGAATAATGTCCACATTATTTTTTGATTCTGTATTAATAACATCCGCTAATGAATTAACCATTTTTTTTTGACTAAAATCATATATATCAGGTTTAAGGATATTTTTTTTATCTACTTCAAAATCCTGTGGATAAATCTTTGATAACATACGACAATCCGCAGTTGTTTGACTAGGGCAATTCACAATTTGTATTATTCGTGCGCTTGCTGTACCTTTTTTTGTTGGATTATCACTAGCAAAAATAATACCGGCTATATGAAAAATGAATAAAAAGAAAAAAATAAACTTGTTTTTGATAAAAGACATTAGATAGACCTCATTTATAAATTATTAGATATTATACACATAATATAAAGGTATTGCCAGTTCCACTTATTGTATGCATTAATTATGTCGATTTTTTTTAAAGATTTGTCTGCAAAGACAATTTTTTTTCTGTATGGAATGTTTGAAAAAAATGCTAAGATTAATTATAAGCTATAAGAAGATTTACTAGGGGAAGCAATAATGAAAAAATTACCGATTGGTATGCAAGCATTATCTGAATTACTACAGAATGGCTATGTTTATGTGGATAAAACAAGACATATCTATGAGCTTATTACTACAGGAAAATATTATTTTTTTGCTCGGCCACGACGATTTGGTAAATCATTGCTTATTTCGACATTAGCAGAAATTTTTTCTGGCAATAAAAAATTATTTATTGGACTTGATATTAGTGCTCTGTCCTATGGTTGGAAGCAGTATCCTGTAATAAACATTTCTTTTTCTGATATACCATGCACAACACCAGAAGAGCTTGAACAAGGTATTCAGCGTTATTTGTATAGTATTGCGCAAGAAAATACTATTGAATTGGATAAACATCTACTTCCAAGTCAGATGCTTCAAGTGATAGTTATGGCATTGTCTAAAGACAATCGCGTAGTGTTGTTAGTTGATGAATATGATTATCCTATTTTACGGCATATTCACGATGTGGCCATGGCAGATAAAATGCGTGAAATATTAAAAAGTTTTTATATAATTATTAAAGGACTTGATTCACATCTTAAGTTTGTGCTTCTTACTGGGGTGAGTAAGTTTTCTAAAACATCAATTTTTTCAGGTCTTAATAATTTAGAAGATATTAGCCTAAGTGCCACATATAATGATTTGGTTGGGTATACAAAGGCTGAAATTACTACATATTTTAATGAACATCTAGCGCATACCAAAGATAAAATAAATATATCCGCTGACAAATTATTAGAAAAAATAACCGTTTGGTATGATGGATACCGATTTACGAGAAATAATGATTCGGAAAAATTATATAACCCATTTTCTGTTATGTTGTGTTTAAAAAATAGTGAATTTTCTAATTATTGGTTTGCAACGGGAACACCTACTTTTTTAGTTAATCTATTACAATCAAAACAGTATCCTATTCAGGATTTTGACGGAATAGAAGCTACGGAAGGAGAGTTGAGTCAATTTGAAGTTGATAATATTTTTCTTAAAACGCTTCTTTTTCAAACGGGATATCTTACCATTCAGAAATATAACCCAGCAAGCCGTAACTATCTTCTTAATTTTCCGAACAAAGAAACTATAGATTCATTGGGAGAATTAATTTTTGCTTCGATGACATCGGTTTCAGGCTCAATTCTTAATAATGTTACCGTAGCATTATTGCAAGCTTTTGATGATATTAATTTTGAGCACATACGTACAACGTTAACACAACTTTTCGCTGCCATTCCTTATACCATCCAAATTAGTGAAGAGAAATATTATCAAACTATTTTTTATCTTGTTTTAAAGATGATTGGTGCACATGTTATTGTTGAACAACCAACTAATATTGGTAGAATTGATGCTATCATCCAGACACAAGATACTTGTTTTATCATAGAATTTAAGATTAATTCAACTGCTGCAAAAGCATTACAACAAATAGAAGACAAAAAATATTATCAACCATATGAATCATTAAGGAAAAAAATAATATTGGTTGGAATTGTTTTTGATACTGTAGTAAAAAATATCACGGAGATTGAATATAAAGTGCATTGATATGAGGGTAATATTTTTCATGACTCTCATATAATACATCTTTTGGGGTCAAATTAATTGTATATCAGGCTTAATTACACGCTATTTATTTTGGAAAAGATAACAATAAGCAAGATAGGATAACAATAATCCCATTGATACTACTAATTTATGGTTTTTGATAAATCTAAAACATCTGGTTAGGTTGCTTGGGTTATTATCCTGTTTTTTTGGATTATTATTATGTAACGTGAGTTCGACTTAAGAAGTCAGCAACATAGAGATTTTTTTATAAATTGAAGTTTTTTTTTAGAAGACACAATATTATCAGCATTATGAGTCTTTATAAAAATAAGATTGGTTAGTATTGTTTTTGATACTATATTAAAGAATGTCAGTTGAGCTGAATATAAGATATTATAATAGTACATACAAAGATATGGTAAAAAAAATATTTTTTGCACTACTGCTCGGTATTTTTGGTGTTATTTTTTTTGCACAATATGATACATGGACGCACAAAAAAATTATAATATTGCTTCAAAAAATTGCTCAGAATTATCTTGGATCTAATTTTTTATGCACTATAGAATCAATTAATTTTTTTTATCCATCATTAATATTAAATGATGTTGAAATGAGATCAGTTGATTCTGATGCATGGGTATGGCGATGTAAAAAATGTGAAATTACTTGTTCGTGGATTCAGTTGTTATGCAAAGGAAGCATGGATCAATATGTTATAATAAATGAATTTGAGTGCACATCGCGTGTCGATAACTTTTATCTTGCTATTGAATCACATTTTATGTCGATGATGCAGAAATCATTACTTCCTTTTTCTGTTGAATTAAAATCAATTATATTTAAAAATTCTCATTTTTATGCCTATGATGAGGCCTATAACAGTGAAATTTCATTATTCTTTAATAGCTCATCATTAAGAATTGGTCATCAAATAAAAACGATGATGTCAATTGTTGACGGTCAGATAAAATATAATAAAGAAAATTATATTGAAAACATTACTACAGATGTTTCTTTTTCTATAGAATATATTGATGACAAGCTTAATGTTGAATCTCAGGTGGCAGGAGCATTTGTCTTATCACATATGGCCAATCAGGGTGGCTGCTATATTACCGGAGGCTGGAAATCTGATAGGGGAAGGTTTTCGGTGCGTAATGCATACAGTTCTTTGGTTATCGATCCTATTATTATTACAGAGCGAGAATTGCGTATTAATGCTCATTTTCCCTTACCTTATGTGGCGCGTTGTTGTATGAATTCTATTACAGATCAAGCGGTCGATGGCACAATGCAATGTTCGGTAAAAATTTGCAGAGGTGCAGAATGCACCGTTGATGGGCAGATAGTAATTGAAGATGTAAAATTTAATAATTATCATATGTGTGATGCGGGAAAAATCATTTTTGGACGTCATAATAATGAGTGGAAAATGCGACTCGCTTTAACTCGATATAACCAAGAATACACAGGGGTTGGATACTGGGATGAACATACCAAAAAAGGAGAATTTATTGTTAAAAACATTACAGAAATTTATTCACATGCATTATCGCAATGGCGAGTAAAGCCACATAAGTTTTTTGCACATTTTATTGCTGAGCAAGGTAGTATAACAAGTAATTATGAGACTATTATAACTAATACATTAAGCGATGAACAGCGATGTTTAAAGGGTAATTTTTCTTTTGCGCATAATCTATTTATTGCACAGGGGTTACTTGATCAGAGTCAGTTTTTTGTTGATATGACAATTTTACCACAATTTGTAGTAAATCAATGTTCATATAAAGATAAAGAGGAAAAACAATTAATTATGATACAATCAATGAATGATAATCAACATATTCTTGGTTCGATATCATTTCCTTTTATACGGTCATTGATTAATGATGTACTGCACTATGATATACAGGCTGAAGGAAGTATTGATGTTGATATGCAGTATTGTCAAAAAAAAATTTTTGCAGACATTACGCTACATGATGCGACTATTAGATTGCCGCAAACATATAACTTTGTTGACGGCTGTAATGTTCATTGTGTTTATGACATGGTTAATGGGTTAGCCGTATTAGAAAATCTTGCTATTTCATTGCATACAGGAAATGTTAACTGTTTACGTGCTACCGCTTCTTTCGATAAGTATGGATCTCTTGTGTTTGCTCATGCACCAATAATCTTGGATCATTGTTTATTAAATATTAAACAAGATCTTTTTGCGATTATTTCTGGTAACCTTTTGTTTTCAAAAGTACCGTCATCTTCATCGCGCGTGGTGGGCAATATTATCATTGATAAGGCACAGCTAAAAGAAAATCTTTTTTCTGGTGTCATTCAAAATCAACTATTATCATATACTCACTCAGTATTTTCGTTTCCCCATGTATCATTGCAATGTGATCTTGGTATTGAAACTGAGTCTCCAATTTGTGTCGATACTGGTTTTTTGCAGACAAATGCGCAGGTTAATCTGCGCATTCAAAAGGACACTCAAGATCCTTCGGTTGTAGGTTCAGTTATTTTGAATTCAGGTATACTTAAATTTCCGTACAAGCCTCTTTATATTTCTAAGGGGGTTATTACTTTTTTTCCTGGCCAGTTATTTGATCCTACCATTGAGCTTGTTGCGCGTAATAAAATTAAAAAATATGATGTTATACTTCAAGTGGAAGGGTCATTGTTGACGCACCATATTGCCTTAGACGCAACACCATTGCTTTCTGAAGAGCAGATTGTTGGGTTATTGCTTGTAGGTGCAGAAGAAAATTCGCTTAATAGTATGATGCCAGCTCTTATTGTACAAAATTTAAAAAGTTTTATTTTTAGTAATAATCAGTCTTCATTTTTTGATAAATATTTTAAACCTTTATTGGGGTCATTTAATATTAATTTAGTGCCTAGTTTTACTGATCAAACGGGTAGAGGTGGTTTACGGGGCGCATTAGAGATTGCTGTTGATGATCGGTGGCACGCGATTATTCAAAAAAACTTTAGTTTAACTGAAGATACCAAGTTTGAATTAGAATTCTTTTTATCTGATGATATAACATTACGTGCTATTCGTGATGAACGTCGAGATTTAGGTGGTGAAGTTGAAATGCGTTGGAAATTTTAAATATTTTTTATAAGAAATAATATTGTTGATAGTATAGTTGCAAAAAAGATAGTTAATGATACATATTTATTTATTGTATCCATGGTAATTGGTAAGTTAAAAAAAGGAAAAGATATATGAAAAAATCTATTATAGCATTATGTTTTGTATGTATTTGTGCATGTCTAGTAGTAAGTGCCGATGAATTATTAACTGAATATGAAAAATGTTTACAAATAACGAAAGAAGCATGTTGTAAGGTTATTGATGAGATATTTATGCAAGCTCAAGAATCAATAGCTGCAAAAGAAGATATAACGAATAATACATGGTTTGAACGTAAAGAAATTATTGAGCTGCGTAATTGTATATCAGATGCAGATATTATTGCTTTTGATAATTGCGTTGAGAATGTTATTTCACAATCATTGGAAAAATATTTACAGAAAAAAACACGAGATGAAGTAAAAAAAATTTTTGATTGTAAAGATAGTACCATTAATGAGATAAAGCAACTTTTTAGTTTATCAAAAATAGTATGCGAATTGACACGGGGAACATATTGCCATCGTATGATAAAAGATATTAAAGATGAAAATTGGGTATCATATAAAGGACTTAAAAGTCAAAATAAAATAAAACGTCAAATAGAAAGAGATGAAGTTCGTCGATTACATGAAAGTATTATTGTTGGTCTTCGAAAATAATAATAACAATAACCTATTTGTAGATAGTGCAGCTATATTTTTTGAACGGTGATTAACTTGTCAATTTCAGTTTGACAATTTTAATGTGGTTTTGATATGCTATATACAAATGTATACGGTGTAGTCCTTAAGGAAATCATATGAAACGTTTAATAGTGCTATTGTTATTAGGTGGAAATTTATTTGGCAATACAAGGTTTGCCAATGTAGCAAAAAAAACGGCATCTCATAATAGATCCTTTTCTAGTGTATTAAATAATAATTTTGGAAAAACGCATTTTATCGTTGATGATACACGAGAAATACTTTCAGGACAGCCACAAAGTGTTGCGATTGAGGAGAAAAAATCTTCTAATGCATCACCACCAAGTCTTATTGATAGAAAACGTATTTCGCAAGCATTTTTTACTACAAAAGATGACATATCTTCTATCTTGTTAGAGGCTGTATCTATGGCGCAAAATCGTTTGTATATTGCAGCCTTTTTATTAACGGATATTCGTATTGTAAATAAGATTATAGAGGTACATAAAAGTGGCGTGGATGTTTGTATTATTACTGATGCAGGCAATATGAAGAAATCGTATAGTAAAATTAGAGACCTTGTTAATAATAATGTTCCTGTATGGTATTTTAAGCCGTCATTGAATCCAGCGCATAAAAAAAATAGTTTTTCAGAGCCATTAATGCATCATAAATTTGTAATATTTGACGATGAGGTAATAAGTGGTTCTGCGAATTATACCAAAGCTGGTCAAAAAAGTAATGCTGACAATATAGTTATCATACGAGAAGAAGAGACAGTTAAAGAATATCACAGCGAGATTGAACGGATCAAGGAACGATGTGTTCCCTGTACACGACAAAAACTAGAATAAATATCATTAAATATCATAATGATCAAAGAGTAAAGAAGGGGCTTCATTACTACAATTCCTTCTTAGCTCGTTTAAATGCTACTGCGGATTAAAGAAAAATGCAAGGATAAATATCTAGTTATTTTTCTTCATAAAAGGTGTACGTAAATTAATAAGTAATTGTTGAAAATCATCGGGAATTTTGCTGCTAAATGAATAAGGAGTTTCATTAAAGAAAAATGATAAACTTTCTGCGTGCAATGCTTGTCTATTGATGAGAGGTGATGATGTTCCATATAATTGATCCCCGATTATAGGATGACCAATTGCCGCCATGTGAACGCGAATTTGATGAGTACGTCCCGTAGTTGGTTTAACCTCAATTAATGTTGTATTTTCAAAATATTCTAACACTTTATAATGTGTTTTAGCATTGCGTACTTTGATATTATTAATTTTTCCATTATTATCAATTTTTTCTTCATCAAAGGATGCCATTTTAATGCGATTAATCGGATCACGGCCAATGGCAAGAGTTATAGTTCCTTCTTTGTTTGGATGCCCTGCGACAACGGCCTTGTATGTTTTTTGAATATGCCTGCCTCTAAATAGTTCTCCAATGGCATTATGAGCATAATTGGTTCGTGTAATAATCATAATACCTGATGTTTCTTTATCGAGACGATGAATGATTCCTGGTCGAACACTGTTTCCTATCAATGAAATATCACTATAATTGTACTGAATCCAATCGACTAGAGTAATAGAAGTGTTTCTTGTTGAAGATGGGTGAACTAATAGGTGTGCAGGTTTATGTATCATTATAAAGTGATCAGTAATTGCAATAATTGATACATTGATTGTTTTATCAATAATAGTTGCAGGCTCTATAGTGCGTTCAGGAGGAAATTGTACTAGTATTGTATTTGTTTCATAAATAAGGGTACTTGATTTTTTAATAGAAATAGCGTTAACAGTCACGCATCCTGCGGTTATAATGCGCTGTAAATAACTACGGGAATAGTCAGGAAATAATTTTGTTATATAATGATCTATACGACATGGCACGATATCCTTTGGTACAATAAAGGAAAATATGTTTTCTGGTTCAATATGGCCATACTTAATCATGCAGTGATCTCTTTTGTTACTATTGATAAAGAATAGTAAATTAAATCTTTATTTTAAGTTTTATCTATAATAGTCTTAAAGTCAAATGGCAATTGTAGTTGCATCTACTTCAAACAGTGTCTAGACTGATAAAAATTTAGTAATCATGTGATACCTGTTGCAAGTGTTAGGAGAAAGCCATGGATATAAAAGATTTGTTGTGTGGAATACAGGATAATATTGAGGATGTTATTGCTCAAAGAGGCCCTGAGGGAAATAGGTTATGGCATGAATTACTTAAAACTCATCCTGTTGATATTGCCCAATTGTTTAAAAGCTTACATAAAGATCATATAAAAGCATTGTATGAGGCGTTACCAAAGCCAATTCAGCTTGATCTTTTTCATGAATTACAAAGTAAATTAAAAGTTTATGTACTTTCGTTTTTAGATAATCAGGAGCAATTTGAGGCTTTTCAAACGCTTTCTACTGATGAGCTTACTGATCTTTTTGATATTTTTTCTGATGATGAGCTAAAACGGTATCTTGGGTCTTTAAATAAGCGTGTTTATGAAAAAGTAACAAAAATGCTTACATTTAAGCCAGAATCGGCTGCTGGTGTAATGCATACCGATGTTATTACGTTAATGGAAGATTTTACGGTTGAAAAAAGTGTTTTTTTGATGCAGAGATTGAGGCCAAGTAGAGATGTCCATCAACGAATTTTTGTAGTGAATAAGGATTATCGACTCATTGGGTTTGTGTATTTGGAAGATCTAGTTTTTAACAAGCCTAGTATTCGCATTTCCTCTTTTATGCATAAAAATGAGTTAATTGCTAATGCGCATGAAGATCGTGAAAAAATTGCAAAAGAAATGGTTCATTATGGAGTTACTACCGTTCCTGTTATAGGTAATGATGATATTTTTCTTGGAGTTATTTCAGGCGATACGCTCGTTGATGTTTTAGTTGAAGAAGCAGTAGAAGATGTACAAAAAATGGCAGCAGTAACTCCCTTGACACGTCCGTATTTTGAAACATCATTTTTTCAGTCATTATATGAGCGTAGTTATATTTTAGTAATATTACTGTTGGCTGGGTCGGTTTCAACAACGATCATGCGGATGTATGAATCAACATTGACTGAAATGTTATTGTTTTTTGTTCCTATGTTAACAAGTGTTGGTGGTAATACCAGCAATCAAACTTCAGCGGTTGCTATTTGTGGAATGGCATCAGGAGAGTTTGATCGCTCCACGATTAAGCAATTTTTACGACGAGAATTAATGATGGCCTCATTTTTATCCATTATTCTTGGCGTAACCTCGTTTACGAGAGTCTATTTAACTAGTGGTGTTGTTTGGGAAAGTCTTGTGGTAAGCTTTACTCTTGCTATAATTGTATTAGTATCTGTTACACTTGGTAGTGCAATGCCGTTTGTACTTAAACGTTTTAATATAGACCCGGCATTTTCAGCTGGACCCTTCTTGGCAACGATTATGGATATCATCGGCATTCTCATTTATTGTACAAGTATTAGGTTATTGCTTTTCTAAGTACATTTTTTAGAGAAAATGTTAATTTTGCTTGACAAAACAACTTTATAAATATACCTTCTAATAGTGAATTAATTGAAATGTACTGAAAAATTAGTGGGCCGCTAGCTCAGTCGGTAGAGCAACAGCCTTTTAAGCTGTGGGTCGTTGGTTCGAGTCCAACGCGGCTCACCATGTTTACTACAGCTTCCTTTGTTAAACTTTCACGACTAACATGGTGCATGCATAACATCTGTTAATGTAAGATGTTTTTGATAAATTGTTTTTTATATTGAAATATACGTCCCTATCGTCTAGCCTGGTCTAGGACATCGCCCTTTCACGGCGAAAACAGGGGTTCAAATCCCCTTGGGGATGCCAAATTTATTTTTATAAGTTTGCGTCTGACATGTTTTTATACTCAATTTTTATGCTTATCCCTATAAAAAAAATTATAATGTGTTTTTTTAAGTTTTTTTTGTAATACTTGTTTATCTATCTTCACCTTTAGTGGCATCAGAAATATTGATCGAGCATGCTCTTGTAATTTCATTGCCGGTAACTGGTGCAATTGCAGCTGAAAAAATAAAAATAATAAGTGAAGCTGCTTTTAAAGCAGTGGAATCTGGAGATTATGAAAAGGCATTAGAAATTATTATCTTGGGAATGGAGCAATTTCCTCATGATTTTAGTCTTCAGTTGGATTTTGCTGCATTGCTTGGTGATCATTCAGAAAACTTTAATGGGCAATTAAAAAGCTTAGTATATACTATCTGAAAATATAACAATAGATTAGTAGGTAAAATTGAAATAATTGTGTATTAATTCCCATCTGTGGGTAAATGGGATGTTTTTATAGCAATCCATTTTTTATGTAGATATTCATACTTTATGATAGGAATCCACCTACCTCTTACTGCCTCTGTATTTATATAAAGCATTACAAGACCTGTAGCCCAGCTCATTAATACTGTTGTTGCAACAGCTAGATATATTGTTTCCCCCGCTTTAAATGCTTTTTTAAGCATTTCAGGTCTGTTAGATTGCTGAATCATTCTTTCTTTAAATTCAAAATAATCATCTCCTATGTTAGCGTGAGTAGATATCATTGCAGTCGCTGAAATCAAGAATAAGGTTATATTTGCATATTTTTGTAATGTTTTCATGAAAATTCTCCAGTTTTGGTTAAATATTCACTTCTATTATCAGTATATATACAAACTGAAAATATTGCAAAAGGGGATGGAGAAAATGCGATCAGAACATATAAAAGTATATTTATGGCTCTACAAAGAGACATAAATACGATAAAATCTAATCAAAAGCGATTCAAATGTTCGATGTAATCGTTATGTATTAGTTATAAAAATAGTCCTGTATGGGATGCCAAAGTTTATGATCGCTTGAAAGTGCGATCAGATCAAATGGCGAAAGTAACTCCCGATGCAGCTTTTCTCCAACAATCTTCAGATTCGACAGTACAGTTTGATTAATTGACGTTTTTGCTCAATTTCTGAATTTTTAAATAAGAACTTAAGAATTTAGTCTTTTTTTTTACGACTTGTTAATATCCCTCTAACTTTTAGAGCAGCTAGATATTGTTTGATAAGGAAACTATTTCTTGCACGAGTTTCGCCATTGCCAAAAAGGGGCAAGAAACATAGGGATTGCAAAATTTGCAATAATTGCTCCAATAGGTATATGAATTGGCCGTATTAATCCAAAAAAACACATAATAGTATAAACAACAATTGTTGCTGAAAGCATCCATGCATAAACCTTTATATATATTTTTAGATAATCTATGTAATGCATATAATTTTATACTTTATGGGGTAGGTAGCATTTCAAAGAATGTTCCAACAGCTACTGATTGCTACGACTAAGCAATACTCCCCTGGGTAGTATTCAAGAGGATATTGCTTAGTCGTAGTAATGAACTTACTTTTTTAATGAATTAAACCATATGAAATATAGAGGAACAAGAAAAATATGTGAAAGCGTTCCTCCTAATAAACGCACCAATGTAATAAGAAGTTAAAATTATGGGTTTGTCGCATCTAAAATATCGGAGAACCCCATATGTGATCAAGGCCGATAAAATACCTACTACATACATTTTTATTTGTTGTTTGAGATAAAAAATGTAACTCATTTAATTTTATACCTTACGGAGTAGGTAACATTCCAAAGAATGTTCCAACAGCTACTGATAAAGATTCTATGCCTACAACACAAGCTGCAGCAGTTCCCACAGATGCTGCTGCGGTAGTGCCCGAAGCTGAGGATGCGACTAACGATAAAGCTAAAATCTTTTTCATAGGAAAACCTTATTAAATTAAACATTAAATATGAACTAAAAAATGAACGTTGTAGTTATGATATGATAGGCAACCTCCTTTTGAAATTCCTGATGTGTAATTACTGGCAAAGACAATAGCATATATTATGTAAAAGGTGAATGAAAAAAGACTTTTTTAAAACTTTATCTTTTAATGTCTTTTCGTTAGTCTTTTATCAAACTCTGCAAACAACGACGTCTCTATCATGCTTAATGGTTGTTTTTTATGTCAGTATTTGGTTCATGAGGCTGTCGCGGAGTGGATGTCAAATTCGCTAAGAGTAGTATGCTCAGGATCTAAAACCTCATGTAATGCATTTGCAATACGTGTTTTAAATTCGTATACAGGTTCGCTTTTTTCTATTGGTGCTTTATAAATCCAATCAATTGCAATAATTGATTTGTCTTTAATTGTTCCTTCTAGGATACCTACTGAACGTTCTTTAAGTCCATCAATCATCCGTAATGAGACCCGAAGATGGTCATTAATAATCTCGGCTGTTTTATGTGCACGGATGAGTGGACTAGACACGATACGTGAAATGCCTTTTTCTGATAAAATTGATACTGCATTGCGTGCTTTGGTATGTCCGGTTTCATTTAAATGGATATCTGTCCAGCCTTGATACATCTCTTTTAAGATTCCAATCTGTCTGTCCATGGCGAATAAAAAGAAAAGAAATTAATGGAATATTTTTTTTCATATTTTTATAGCATCTAATTATTAATAGTTGTGATGATTATTTTTGTTCCTGATTAATCAACGTGAGTTCGACTTAAGAAGTCAGTATCATAGAGTTTTCTTTATAAATTGAAGGTTTTTTTACGCAATCCATACGCAGTTAAAGCTGAAAGAATATTTACAATCAATGATATCGGACTACGATATCGGGAATGCTCAATATTAAGATCTTCTTTAAGTACAGCACCAACAGACTCAATTAATCCACGTTTTTTTAACATAAATTTATCTGTAATAGACATCAACTTATTTTTCATGTTTTTTTTAATTTTTGTAACCATATGAATAACTTTAGAATAAAGTTTTTTAAATAGGTCAGTATTAAGCAAATAACCTTTATCACCATAAATTTTGCCATGAACCTTGCTGGTTATTTTTTTAATAACATTTTCATTATTATCAACAACATTTCCTGGAATAATAACGAAATCAAGAATTTCTCCCCAACCATTAATGATAAGATGTACTTTAAATCCATAAAACCAACCAACACTTGTTTTACCTCTAGCAGCTAATCCATTAAAAGTTTTATGTGAAGATATTCTTTTTTGATGACTTACCGCTAAAGGAAAACTATCAATATATGTTGATCCATAAGAGTTCTTAGTTTTAAAAAAAGAGTTAATGGGGTTACAATTTTTTGTTGTAATTCTACAAATCGATTGTAACTTGTTAGACCTGGAAATGCAGATTTTAGTTCATTATTTCTTGTGTAATAATCTTTGAATGTTTTATAGCCAGATTGTTGATAATAGATAACAATTGTCATAATTTCACTGAGCTTTAAAGCTCTTCTTAGATCGAACTCACGTTATTTACATATGCGTTGATCAAGTTGACTAACAAATTTTTCAAGATGTTCTTCAATATTATCAAGAAGTTTGTGAAATTCTTGATCATTTACTTCTTTGGCATCCTCTTCAGCATGATGTTCAATAAACTTTAAAATCTTGCTTAATTTATAATGTAATTTAATAGCATCATATCTGCATTTATCTACTTTTTCATTATGTGACATAATAAATATCCTTACATTAAGATAAATATTTATATATTATTACTTGTTCAAGTAATAATATATAAATATAAAAAAAAGCAAGTTTTAATTTTTTTGTTTAGAATGATTGATTTTATAATAATAAAATCGATAGGCTTCTTTAAATTTAAGTTAATAAAATTATTTTTTTTGCCAAATTCTATGGAAAAAATATGCGCAAATTGTTATATGGTTTAGTGATATTTGTATTTATAGTAATAATTTTTGTAATAATAAAGCAATCAAAATTAAGAAGTATTAATCCGAATAATACATTGCAATATGCGCAAACAATTATTGAGCAAATATTAGATACAGAAGCAGAATTTTTTCCAGAAGAAAATGTTTTTAAAGTGAGTTTTCCACGCAATGATATTAAAGTCACTATTGATAATTGGCCATTACACCCTTTCATGGGATTATCATCATGGATAGCTTTTCAAAAAGGAACTGGGCAAAATATTGAGCTTATGGCTATGGGAGATGTGGTACTTTTAGAAGATGAAATCAATCCAACTATGAGTGCTGCTCTTGATAATAGTATTCAAATAACAGCACTTCATAATCATTTTATATATGATAACCCCAAAATATATTTTATGCATTTAGAAGCAGAAGGTACCGTTCAAAATGTTGCTAAAGGAATATATGCTATTTTGAGCACTATTAACAATGTGAACCAAAGGGTTAAAATTCCTTTGCCTACAATTAACGCAATAGATGGCGAACCGCTTGAAAGAATTATTTCTGTTAAAGGTGTTGTTAAAGAAGGCATGTTTAAAATTGTTATTGGAAGACATATAAAAGCAGGATGCAATTGCAAAATCGGTAAAAATATGGGAATAAATACATGGATTGCCTTTGGTGGAACTAATGACAATGCTATTATTATTGGTGATTTTGCCCTATTAGAACATGAACTACAACCAGTACTTAAAGCATTGAGAAATGCTAATATACAAGTAGTAGCGATACATAATCATATGATTAATGAAAAACCGCGTATGATATTTTTACATTTTTGGGCACAAGGGGCTGTTATTGAGTTGGCATATGGGATCAAAAATGTTTTAGATCAGACCGACATGTTAAAAGATGATGAGAGTTGTATTCATTGTAATCATTAAAATAATAGGTGAAAAAATCCTATGAAAAATATTGTATCACATAGTGGCGAAGTATTTATCGAAAAATCATATATTAAATTATTTATTCGATTTTTGCGTTATGGGTTACTTGCATGGGGAGGTCCAATTGCACAACTTGCCCTTATAGAAAAAGAAATGGTATATGAAGAGAAACTAATATCAATTCAATATTTTAATAGACTTATTGCTGTTTATCAAACATTCCCTGGTCCTGAAACACATGAGATATGTGTGCATTTAGGTACGCAAGCAAAAGGATTTTTAGGAGGATTACTTGCGGGTCTTGGGTTTATGTTACCCGGTTTTATTTTAGCAATTTTTGTATCTTGGTTATATAAGTTATATGGAATTACAGCTATTGCTACAAGTATTTTATTAGGAATAAAACCAGCAGTAAGTGCTTGGATTTGTAAAGGAGGCGTTCAGCTTGGTCATGGGATTTTAATAAGTCCTCTTTTGTGGTTAATTGCAATGGGAGCATTTTTTGCAGAATTGTATCAAGTGAATTTTATTATTACTTTCATTGCATCTGGTGGATTTTATGTATTATGTTCTCATATTTCCTTGAGATTAACCATTAAGAGAACTGTAAAGTTTATTATTAAGTATATATGGATAATAATTGCATTAGTAAGCATTATAGTAGGTTTAGTTTTTTTATTTTACTTTAAAAATATTCCCTTTACTATAATTTCTGAAAAAGCTTCAATTGTTTCAACTTTTATTTTTGGATTTAAATGCGGCAGTCTTTCTTTTGGAAGTGTTTACACTATTCTTTCCATTATAAAAACTGAAGCTATTATAAAAAATAATTGGCTTACGCAATCTCAATTTATTGATGGCCTTGCATTGACAGGAATTCTTCCAGCGCCATTTATTATAGTTACTACATTTGTAGGTTACTTGGCTTATGGTTTTTGGGGTGGTGTATTTGCAACATTGGGAACCTTTTTAGTGCCAACGGTTATTCCTATATTTGGTCATAAGTATTTAAATCGAATTGGAACGAGTGGGGCGATACGTACATTACTTGATGGAATTACCGCTGGTGTTGCTGGATTAATTGCTGCTGATATGTTTGATATTCTTAAACAAGTGCTTATAAATCCATTAACAATCAGTATATTTATTTGTTCATTATTATTTATATATTTTTATAAATCAACATATGCAATTATTTGGATTGTTTTAATAGGAGGTTTGTTGGGAGTAATGTTGTCTTAATTTATTTTAATTTATTATAAGCTCTTCATCTTTTTTCCATGTATATATTTGAACCCATTCGATTTCAGGCATTAGAAAAGTTTCTTCAGGGTGACATAATTTGCTCCATACAGCATCTTCTTCATAATTGATTTTTTTTTGATGCCAAGATAAAAGTAGATATTTAATAAATTCAGTTACGGTAATGAATTCATCATTGAAAAGCTGATGGATGATTTCATCAGATTCAGGTTCTTTCCAATAAGGTTCATTTATAGTTAGATTAATAGTTGCATGAGGAAAATGTTCTTTAATATAAATTTTCAATTTATAGAGGTATTCTTGTTTATTTATAGTGTTGAGAGCGATACACCGAATTATTAGGCAAGATTTTAATTTCATTTATGCGTTACCCTTCCATCTAAATTAACATTAAGATGACTATTATCACAAGTCATCCATCCTACTTGTTGTATTCCTTGTTTTGATAATTGAACGTCCCACTCAAATAATTCAATACACTATTCAATCCTTTGTTTCAATAACAAATTGATCATTTTTATATCGAATAATAACTTCTTTGGTTTTTAATTTTAGGACTTGTTCTTCCCAATCAGTAAGTATTTGTACAAATTGTTGCAAAGTCATTTTTAATTCTGTTGGAGTTTTTTCTTCTGAATACAAGTCAGTAAGTAGTATATAATCCTTATCTTTTTCCAATGCAGTAAGATTACCACTACATGCATCGCCCCAGCTATTAGTAAGCCCCCATTTTTTAAATCCTGAAGACCCGTTTCCAATGTCGCTGGTTAAAAAACGTCCTAAAATAGTCATTTCTGTATTAGATGCATTTTTGCAAAAATAACCTCCATGAGATGAGCTGATTAATTTAACGAATCTCATTTAAATCTCCTAATATAAACGATCCATTTGCTCGAGGATGTGCTGTTTTCATTTCGCCATTTATAGTGAAACACATTTCAATTTCTAAACCTTCATGAGTTAATCCACTAATAATATATTTACTATCACTGCTTAGCTCAGGAATAATGCCAATTTTAATGAAACTGCTATATGTTTCATGTATCTTCTCAATTACCTCTCTACGTGACCAGTGAGCTGGGAAAAAGTAACTACTTTAACATAATTTTCTTTATCAAATATTTTAACTTTATAGCATTTATATTCATTAAAAATTTTATTAGTAAAATCGATAATACCGCTTTTTTCTATAGTATTTTTTTAATCATGATGAAAACCATCAATAGCTAATTTTCCCTTTTTGCTGAGGTCTAATTCCATGCCTAAAATATGTTTATATTCCATTGTAACTTTAATATCAGTAATTCCGGTAAAGCCATTTTTTGTGCGATCATATGTTTTTTTAATTGCAGCTATTTCGAGTTCTAATTCA